>JANPMI010000166.1:0-4548 GCA_031422725.1 Chitinophagaceae bacterium
ATCTTATCTGGCGTTACATCTTTGATGAAAAGGGTTTAAAAACAAAAGAAGCGTTGTTTAATAATGAAAAGCAATTGACTGGTAAGATTGAGTATAACTATACGTTTGGTCAATAAAAAAAGCTCCGGAATTTTCCGAAGCTTTAACTGTGCCCGAGACTGGATTCGAACCAGCACACCGTTTCCAGCGCCACCACCTCAAGGTGGTGCGTCTACCAATTTCGCCACCCGGGCATAAAGATTGCAAATGTAAGAGGATTATTTTTTCAGAACAATTCTGAATGTAGTTCCTTTTCCCATTTCTGATTGCTTTACAAAAATTTGCCCTTTGTGGTATTGCTCTATAATGCGACGGGAAAGACTGAGACCAAGTCCCCAACCTCTTTTTTTAGTAGTAAAGCCGGGTTTAAATACCTTAACTATATTCTGTTTGGTAATTCCTTTACCGGTATCCGTAACTTCAATATATACTCCTTTTGCATCCTCATTAATATCAACAGTAATACTTCCTTTGCCCTCCATTGCATCTAATGCATTCTTCAATAGATTTTCAATTACCCAATCAAATAACGGTGCCGATACTTTTCCAACAATCAGCGGATGACCATGTGTGTTTACTAAAAACTTGATTTTGCCCGTTGCTCTTTTTCGCATGTAATCCACCATACTATTAACCTGGCTTACCAGATCCATTTCTTCTAATTGTGGTGTGCTGCCAATTTTTCCAAACCGGTCAGATACTAATCGCAAACGATCCACATCCTTACCCAACTCCAGCACAATTTTTTCATTGCCAGAAGTTTCTTTCAGCATTTCCACCCATCCTTCTAATGATGATACAGGTGTACCTAACTGGTGGGCAGTCTCTTTGGCCATGCCTGCCCACACCTGGTTCTGTGTAGAACGATAACTGCTTCGGATAGAAAAAATAGTAATGATAATAAACAATGCTACAATGCAAAGTTGAATGATTGGATAATAACGAACCTCTTTTAGCAATTTAGAATCGCCATAATAATAAAGATTTCGGATGCTGGAATCTTTTGGATCCGCCCATTCGATTGGGGTGTGTACACTTTTAAATTGCTTTACTTTTCTTTTAAGATAGTTACTGTCGTTAGCAATTTTTGCAGAATCGAGGTTTACTGCACTTCCAGAGGGAATGTCATGTTCATCCGTTTCAATAATCGGTATAGATTTATTTTCTGTTAAAATCATTGAAGCAAGACGGGTATCTGCATCAGATGGAGAGGAAAAAATAAATTTCCCTGCTTCTACCCACTGCTCCACTTTCTGCTTTTCTTCTCTTGCTATCTTCGTAGCCAAGTATTGTGAATAAATGATTGTACCGCTTACAATAAGTATAGCCACTACAGCCAGCAATGTTCTCCAGTTTAATATTTGCCTGAACATTCACAAATTTAAGACTATCCATCGCAAAATGCCTACTGACAATTGCCAACTGTTTTGCTTACCTTATTTTTGAATAAATATTTAACCCACATTGAACCAATCACCCAAAGTTGCCATTGTAATATTGAACTGGAATGGAAGAAAGTACCTCGAGCAATTTCTTCCATTCGTATTGCTGACCAGCTATGCCAACTATGAAGTAATAGTCGCCGACAATGGTTCGTCTGATGAATCAATTTTCTTTCTGGAAACTAATTATCCCGGTATTCGTCTTATCCGCTTCACCAAAAATTATGGTTTTGCCAAAGGATATAACGAAGCATTAAAACAAGTGCAGTCGGATTATTATGTGTTGCTTAATTCTGATGTGGAAGTGCAAGCTGGTTGGTTGCAACCAATGGTAGACCTGCTGGAAGCTGATAAAAATATTGCTGCTTGCCAACCTAAAATTCTTTCGTACAAAAACAAAACAACATTTGAATATGCCGGTGCTGCCGGTGGCTGGTTGGATGAATACGGTTATCCCTTTGCCAAAGGAAGAGTGTTTGATATAACAGAAGAAGACAAAGGTCAATACGATCAGAGTGAACCTATTTTTTGGGCCAGTGGTGCCGCATTATTTATTCGACCTGCAGTTTTTCATGAAATGAAAGGACTTGACGAATATTTTTTTGCCCACCAGGGAGAAATTGATTTATGCTGGCGCATACAATTAGCCGGGTATAAAATTTACTCCTGTCCATCATCCGTTGTTTATCATGTAGGTGGCGGCACATTGCCAAGAGGCAATTCATTAAAAACATATCTCAACTTCCGGAACAACCGGATAATGATGTCGAAAAACATGCCCCTATCAAAAAAGATATGGGTAATGCCGGCAAGAAATTTCCTTGACGTTGTATCGGCCTGTAAAGGTTTGTTGACTGGCGATGCTGGTTATTTTGTGGCTATACTACGGGCCGAGCTGGCCTTTATCAAATGGTGGCTATTTTATCAAAAGAAAAGTGTGTTTCCGGCAACCAAAAAAGGAACCCTGTCAGGCTACCTGCAAAAGAATATGGTATGGCAGCATTTTGGTAAAAAGAAGAAGTCTTTTGATGAAATAGTGGGAAAAACAAAGTGATTTTTTGCATTGAACCCTTATTTTTGCATCACAAAATTGGACTATGACTAATCCACAGGAATACAACGAGGAAGTGCAAAAAATTCAGGACAAGGATTTTACGCATAACTGGGTATCTTCTTCTGCATTTCTTTTTTACCTACAGGTAGCATGTATTGTTGCCTTTGTGTTTGGCGGCTGCTTTATGCTTTATACTAAACGCTTTGACAAGCCGGATGTAAAAGTTCAGGAAAGCTCATTATATACTCCCAAGTATAAATAAACTACTGTAAAATTTTTTTAAAAAGGGTACATGCCCTATTTTTGCAACCCCGCAACAGAATGGCGGATGTTGATTTAAGTTCTTTAACTGCTTGATTTAAAGTCTGGCAAACGACATGCGAAAGTAGCTCATTTGGTAGAGCACGACCTTGCCAAGGTCGGGGTGGCCGGTTCGAGCCCGGTCTTTCGCTCCAGAAAAATCCTCTCGTAACTGCGAGGGGATTTTTTTTGCGGAGGCTGCTATAGTCTCGTTTAAAACGAGACGAAAGTGGCAAACAACTGCCCTGGTGGTGGAATTGGTAGACACGCAGGACTTAAAATCCTGTGGGCCGTAAGGTCCGTAACGGTTCAACTCCGTTCCGGGGCACACAAAGCGACTTATTTAGTCGCTTTTTTTATTTAGAGTAGATTCACACTACATTTAACTCTCACTAAATAACTGCTGCCACCGCAGAGCCTGTTATGAAAATATCTTTCTGGTCAGTTGGAAAAGCAAATGATACTTACATAAAAGAAGGGGTGGAAGAGTTTACCCGCCGCATCTCAAGATATTTTAAGGTAGAATGGAAAATTATTCCTGTTCCTAAAAATGCAGCCACCCTCAGCGAAACAGATTTGAAAAAGAAAGAAGGAGAAATAATCTTCAGCTACCTAGCTAAAGAAGATTATTTAATTGCTCTGGAAGAAAGAGGAAAACAAATGAGTTCGGAAGGACTGGCTAGTTTTTTACAGGCAAGAGCCAATGAAAGCACAAAGCAAATTATTTTTTTAATCGGCGGTGCATATGGCATAGATGAAACTGTATTGAAAAGAGCTGATTATAAATGGAGTTTGTCGCAATTAGTATTCCCACACCAGTTGGTGCGGCTAATACTGGCTGAACAAGTGTACCGGGCCTGCACTATTCTCCGCAATGAAAAATATCATCACAGTTGATTGGTATAAACTACTAATACCGATACGGTATCTGTAATAGTCCAATTTTCGTTTCACTCAATTGGCCTAAACAGCTACTCTATCGGCATTATGCCAAAACTCAATTGGCCTATTTATTAATTGCAAATGGCATAATTTTAAAAAATGAATAATATAGCTGACTATCCTGTTACCATTGCCCTGATAGCAATTAATATAATTGTGTCATTGGTTGCGATGAACAACCAGGATGTACTTTCAAAAACTATTATGTGGCCGTATGGAGTAAAACGGCATAATCAGTTTTATCGTTTTATTACCAGTGGCTTTATTCATGCAGACTACATGCACCTGTTCTTCAATATGTTTACCTTATTTTTCTTTGGACAGGTAGTTGAAATTTCATTTTCGGTTTATGGCATTGGTGGAAATATTGCCTACTTAGCTTTATATTTTCTCGGCTTGATAGCTTCTGATTTACCAACTTACTTTAAGCAAAGAGATAATTATAATTACCATTGCCTAGGTGCCTCCGGTGCCGTGTCGGCAGTTGTGTTTGCCGCAGTAGTTTTTGACCCCTGGAGCAGCATTTATTTATATGGCGCCTTAAAAATTTCAGCACTTCTTTATGCAGTGCTGTACATTGTTTACTGTGTTGCTATGTCAAAAAAAGGTGGAGACAACGTCAACCATGATGCACACCTTTGGGGCAGCTTGTTTGGCCTTGGTTTTACAATAGCATTGATAGCGGCCATGCAGCCGGTTCTTTTCGAATATATTTTGGAGCAATTGAAAAATCCAAGTCTATTTGGCCGGGGATAAAGTAAGAATGAATAC
>JANPMI010000167.1:0-18971 GCA_031422725.1 Chitinophagaceae bacterium
TGTTATTGGCGGAGGAATTATACAGTCAGGAGTCCTGAGTCGGGAGTCAGGAGGAAATCCTTAATAATCAACACCCGACTACCAACTCCAGACTAATGCTTACCGACTCCAGGCTCCTGACTACCTACTGGTTCTCAGGCAATAAAGACTTTTTCATTGCGTTATAAGCGGGGAGTTATAATTCCCCGCTTTTTGTTTGTAGCTTTAGGCAGCTAAGTATCCATGAAATCAGTCTAAAACCGAACAAAGCTTTTTATCCGTAAATTCAGAAAGACCACTTATGAGATTCATATCTATCAACCGTCTTAGCCTCCTGGCTATTGCTGTTTTCACTCTTTTTTCCTGCAATGAGAAAGAAGAGTTTCTCAGCGACAAATTAACTGAGTACACAATACCCCTCGCCGCAGGTAAATACATTACTTACCGGCTCGATTCCATGGTCTTCACCAATTTTGGAAGAAATACTGAAATTCATAAATACCAGGTGAAGCATGTTGTTGATGCACAGATTACAGATAATGAAGGCAGACCCACTTACCGGGTTTTTGTTTTTATCCGGGACTCTGCAGGCCTGCAGCCCTGGCAGGCTTCTGACACCTATTACATAACCCCTCTGGCCGACCAGGTGGAAGTAGTGGAAAATAATCTGCGTTTTATTAAAATGCATTTACCCATCAGAAATGGCTATAGCTGGAAAGGAAATAAATACCTCCCTACAGATACCTGCGGCGGACCTTATTGTCCTGTTTACAAATTCAGCAACGACGATAATATACAGGATTGGGATTATTATTATGATGGCGGGTCTTCGTCATTCAGCTACCGGGGAATTAATTATAGCAATGTATATAGCGTTGAAGAAATTGATGAAGCCTTTAATGTACCCATCACCATACCTACTGCCTATGCAGCAAGATCCCGGTCAATGGAAAAATATTCAAAAAATATTGGGCCTGTTTACCGGGAGTATGAATTATGGGAATACCAGCCAAACACCGGTGGTACCGGTGGACCATACAAATTAGGTTTTGGTATTACCATGTGGATGATAGACCACAACTAAAGTTCCCTGTTATATCGTAAATTTGAGGATGGCAAAATAAAGCCTGTGCAGATGAAGAAACTTTTACCCCTGATTATTATCGTACTTGCCGCCGTGAATGAATCACAGGCACAGTTTACCCGCTACATAGTAAAACTGAAAAATAAGGGTAGCTCTCCTTATTCATTTTCTTCACCACTGACTTACCTTTCACAAAGGGCAATTGACCGGAGAATAAAATATTCGCTGCCCATTGACAGCACTGATTTACCGGTAACACCTTCGTATGTTAACCAGATTGATAATGTTCCCAATGTTACTATTCTTAATGTTTCCAAATGGCTGAATGCGGTATCCATTCAAACTTCAGATGCCAATGCAATAACAGCCATTAATGCATTGCCCTTTGTACAAAGTGTAAGTGGTATAGCTGCAAGAAATATGGAAACCGGCCCGCCTGTTGTCAACAAATTTGCATTAGAGCAAACTATCACTGAATTACCCATCGGACAAAGAATTGAAGGAATTAACGCTGATTTTTTTAATTACGGAACTGCTTCTTATAATGAAATACATCTTCATAACGGAGAGTTCCTGCATAACATAGGACTAAGAGGTCAGGGTATGCAGATTGCTATGCTTGACAATGGATTTAATAATTATACGGTTCTTAAAGCATTTGATAGTGTAAATTTCAATGCACAGGTATTGGGAACCTGGGATTTTGTTGCCCGGGAACAAAATGTATCTAATGATGGTAGCCATGGCATGAGTTGCTTCTCTACCATTGCCGCAAATATTCCGGGCCAGTTTATTGGAAAAGCTCCAAAGGCAAATTTTTGGCTGTACCAAACAGAAGATAATGCCAGTGAATACCCCATTGAAGAACATAATTGGGTATGCGGAGCAGAAAGAGCAGACAGTTCCGGCAGTGATGTAATCTCCTCCTCACTTGGCTATTCCACTTTTGATAATGCTGCATTGAATTACACCTATAGCAACATGGACGGCAATACAACTATATCTGCCAAAGGTGCTGACCTGGCTGCAAAAAAAGGCTTGCTTGTTTTTAATGCAGCTGGTAATTCAGGGAATGACAGCTGGCATTTTTTGATTAGCCCGGCAGATGGTGATAGTGTAGTGGCTGTAGGTGCTGTAAATGCAGCCGGAAATGTGGGAGGTTTTTCCAGTTATGGTCCATCTTCTGATGGGCAGATAAAACCTGATATGGCATCGGTAGGTGTAAACGCATTGGTGCAAACAACTTCTAACACGGTTGGTACCAGCAATGGAACTTCGTTTGCCTGCCCGAACATGGCTGGTTTGGGTACTTGCTTATGGCAGGGTTTTCCGGAATACAATAATATTAAAATATTAAAAGCCCTGCAGCGGGCAGGAAGTATAGCTGCTAATCCAAATGACAGGATTGGCTATGGTATTCCAAATATGAAAAATGCTTTTTCGGGATTACTGATTGACTTTGCCACTTCCAGTGCCGCTGTTAATGGATGCAATGCAACTATTAGCTGGACAAGTAAAGATGTGGCCGCCATGAAATATGAAATCGAAAGGAAAGTTCCGGGTGAAGTGATTTATACAAAAGTTGGTGAACTGAATCCGCAGGCAGGTACAATCCTTGCTAACCACAATTACCAGTTTACTAATACTATCATCAGTCCCGCTGCCGGAATAGTTTCATATCGCATCAGGCAGATTATTGATACGGCCATTGCAACTTTTACAGCAGTTTATATTGATACCGCCAACGTTACTATTGCTTCTGTTTGTCCCGTTCCTGGTAATGGCAACCCCAATCCAACTGACCTGGTAACCGTTCAGCCCAACCCCATATCCGGGAGCATCGCCACACTTATAGTTGAAACAGCTTATGCCGTTACCAACCTGTCCATCGCCGTTTATGATGCAAAGGGAAGTTTATTGATGCGGTTGACCGATTCAAAAGGAGTAGGCAAAAAAACAATTGACATTCCATTTGGGAAAATGTCAAAAGGTAAATATTATATCAAAGTATTAAACGGGCAAAAAACAATTGGTACGGCCGAAATGATGAAGTTATAATGATTTTTTCAGCAAGGCTGCAAACATCGTATCAGCTTTTTTATCATACCCTTTTATTAATTCCATCTTCACTTCCTGCAGATGGAATTTTTCTTCTATAAAATCAACAATGTCTTCATTTTCTTTTTTAAAGACTGAACAGGTGATATATAACAAGTACCCACCCGGCTCCAATTGAGTAATTACTGTTGCAACAATCTTTTTCTGCAAGGCAGCATATTCATCTATTTTGATTTCATTAAAATAATGCAACTGTTCCGGTGTTCGGCTCCAGGTGCCGCTACCGGTGCAGGGAACATCTGCAATAACCAGGTTGAAAGAAGATAGTGAAATGCTTAACGGCTTGCTTAAATCGGCCACAAAACTTTCGTACTCTTTAATACCCGCTGCAACGAAACGTTTTTCTAAATTTACAAGAATGGATTCTCTTATGTCAGAAACGATTAAATCAATATCAACCAGTATGTCTTTTGCCATAATTGATTTGCCGCCACTTGCAGCACAGCAATCCCAAACCCGGAACTCGTCTGACGGTCTCCGTCTGACGAGTTCCGGTTTGACGACATCTATAAACTCTCCCACTCTCTGCGAACTATAATCCTGCACCACGGCTTCTTTATCCAGTTCTATCAGTGCATCCACCTTAGATGAATTAGACATGGCGATGCAATTGGCTGATACCATTTGAAATTCAATTCCACCCTTAGTAAGCTTTTGTTTTACTATCCCTTCTTTCGCCGGTCTCAGCCGTAGAAATAAATTAGGTTGCTCTAAATGAGACATCCTGAATGCTTCTTTCTGTATTCCTTCACTTAATTCATTCTGCCAGGGAAAAATTTCCTGCATAGAAAATTTATAGCCAATCAATGACAGTTTTTCATCAAACGGCAATGCAATTTTTTCATTCCACTCCGGTTTTAATTCCTTCAGTACTTCGTCCGGCTGATGCGAACATAGAAATAAAGCAATTAAAATTCGTTCTTGCACCGGTACATTAGTCAATGCTTTACCCAATCTGAAAAAGCAATAGCACAAATGACTTACCTGCCTCCGGTCTTTGGAACCAAATTTTTTATGCTGCGAAAAATATTTTTTGATGAAGGAAGTAAATGGCTCTTCCCCTTTATAGGCCGACAGGATAGCTGAAGCAGAATTAAGATATGAATGATAACGGCTCACACTGCAAGATAAAAACAAAAAACCGGGAACAAACCAGTGGATATTCAGCAAAAATTCAATTACATTTAAAATATGAAAAAGGCTGGCATCATAGTGGGCTTTTTAATTTTATCAGCAGCCTTGCCTGTAACTGCGCAGCAACTTATATTCAAAACTTATACAGAAGAAGATGGCCTTGTATCCAACCCGGTTCGCCGCATTTTCCAGGATTCAAGAGGGTTTATCTGGATTGGCACCTGGCAGGGATTGAGTAAATATGATGGACATAAATTCACTAACTATACAACTGTCAATGGCCTTTCGGACAATATGATAAATGACATGTACGAATCGCCTGAAGGAAAATTATATGTGGCTGAAAACAGTGGAACCACTGACATTTTACAACAGGATGCCATTGTAAAGAAAGCGGCTTTTAGCAATGTGATCATTAATCAATTTTATATAACGCAAAATAACAGGGTGATTGCAGCAACTGATACAAGCGGATTACATGAAATCAAAAACGGGAGCTTAATAAAACCGCTTCAGAAATTTCCAAATTCTACTTACGGTGACCTTACAGATATGAATGACTCATTGCTGATAGGAGGAGCAGAAGGTTCGCTTAGCATCCTGAACAGCCAATTTGAGGTATTATCTGAAATAAAACAACCTAGAGAAATAATAATCTTTAAAATTTATAAGGATTTTAAAAACAGGATATGGGTAGGCACAAGTAATGGATTGAAACTTATATCATCTGTTTTAAGCAATCAACCGCTCAGCTTTAAACTGCTGCCTGCACCTTTTAACATACCAATACTAAAAAACAGCCATACTAATGATATGCTGGAAGATGACAATGGAAATTTCTGGTTAGCCACCACCCATGGCCTTGTGAAAATTGATATGGAAGGCGGTTGGCAGGTATTTTCAGAAAAAGACGGATTGCCCTCTGCTGATATAAGATGCATTTACCAGGATACTGAAAAAAATATCTGGATTGGTACTTCCCTTGGGTTGGCAAAATTGGTAACAAAAAATGATATCCGCATTTATACAACTGAAAATGGTTTACTCTCAAACCATATAAGGTTTCTTGTATCTCTTAATAAGGATATTTTTCTTTTAGGCACCAGCGTCGGCCCGCAATTGTACAATACCAGGAATAACCATTTTACAACTGTTTACTCACAAAATCTTGTTTATGGAGCCCCTGTGGAAAATAGCCGGCCTTTATTATTTTATGGCAACAACAACCGGTTTGGAAAATATGATTCCCTAAACCAAACTATTGCCCCTTATTTTTCACCCAATACCTCAAACGGTGAAGTCTATTGTTCCGTAATGGATGCAAAAGGAATTATATTCAGCGGCTCACAGAAAGGGCTGATTATTCGTTCTGGAGGAAAATCTTATTATGAAAATAAATTTCCTCACCGTATCAGATTTCTACTCATTGATAAAAAAGGCTATTTATGGGCAGGTACATGGAATGATGGTTTATTCCGCATTCATTATACCTCTTCAAACGATAAAATAATCATAACTGCAAAAGATTTTTCTGATCTGCTGCCGGATAAAAACATACGATGTTTGTTTGAAGACAGCAAAGCCAATATCTGGGTCGGAACCCGTCATCTTGGTGTTGTGCAATTAGTAAATAATAATACGGAGCAACACGCCGTACAGCGTTTCGATCTCCGGCAGGGGCTGATGTCGAACTGGGCACGGGTTATTGCAGAAGATGCAAAGGGTAGTATCTGGATTGGCTCCAACCTCGGTATTGATAAATTAATACCGGCAGGCAACAGCTTCCGTGTTTTTAATTTCAGCCGGGTAAATAATTATTTTGATGAAATCAATGCAATTGTAACGGAGAAAGATAATTCTTTGTGGCTCGCCACAAGTAAGGGCTTAGTCAATATCATTGATGGTGAAATGGAAAAAATCCCTGCAGGGCCTGTTTATATAACATCAGTAAAATTAGGCGACACAAGTTTCAATTACAATAAATATTATTTGGATGTCAAAGTGGAATTGAAATATTATCAGAACCAGGCAGAATTTGAATTTTCATCTCCTGCATTTATAAATGAAAAACAAATTTTATACAGCTATCGTTTACTGGGCGGTGCAGATACCACCTGGAGCAAACCGGCTAACCTGCAAAATGTTTCTTATGCAAGCCTGCAGCCGGGAAATTACCGCTTTGAAGTAAGAACAACTGGATGGAATGGGGAATGGGGTGCTGCGGCAAATTTCGTTTTCAATATCCGAAAACCTTATTGGCAAACCTGGTGGTTTTATTCATTAGTTGGAGTTATGATAATTTTATTTTTCTATGCCTTTTATCGTTACCGGATAAAGCAGCTATTGAATTTACAAAAAGTACGAAACCGGATTGCCTCCGATCTGCACGATGATATTGGCGCTACACTTACCAATATCAATATGCTGTCGGAGATCAGCCGCAAAAATCTGGAGCATCCGCAGGAGGCTGAAAAATTTTTACACCGCATAACAGAAGAAGTTACAGCTACCAGTCAGGCATTGAATGATATTATCTGGAGTGTGAACAGCCGGAATGACTCGCTGGAAGAAACACTGACACGGATGCGCCGGTATGCTGCTGAATTGTTTGACAACAGCAACACCATCTGTCACCTGAGTTTAGATGAAGCTGCTACAGGTAAAAAACTCAATATGGAGCAAAGAAGGGATCTCTATCTGATTTATAAAGAATCAATGAACAATATTCTTAAACATGCATCGGCAAATAATGTCTGGATAGATGTACAATGGAGAAGTGGCAAGTTGCATTTGAAAATTAAAGATGACGGAAAAGGATTTGACCCTTCTGTTGTAACCAACCGCAACGGATTAAAAAATATTCGATCCAGAACCGAAAAATGGAAAGGGAGCACAACGATTGAAACATCGCTGGGCAATGGCGTCCTTGTTGAAATCATAATACCCCTGGCAGGATGAATACCTGCCTGCTGGCCAGGCAGGCTCAATTGGGTGATATAAATTTGAATGAATAGTTCATAATTTCGCCGAAATGCCTATCCGCATCATCATTTTTGAAGATAACGACAAGCTCAGGGAATCCCTTGCTTATCTGCTCAAGAGCCAGCCGGAATATGAAATGGCCGGTGATTACAATAATTGTAACGATGCAGCAACTATAGCAAGAGTATATAAACCCGATGTGGTATTGATGGATATTGATATGCCCGGTGAAAGCGGCATCAATGGAGTAAGACTGGTGAAAGAAGCCAGGCCTCAAACATCTGTAATCATGTACACTGTTTTTGAAGATGATGAAAAATTGTTTCAATGCCTTTGCGCCGGCGCAAACGGATACCTGCTGAAACAAACACCCCCCCAGAAATTATTCGAAGGCATACAGGAAGTGATCGCTGGTGGCTCTCCCATGAGCCCCATAATTGCCCGGAAAGTGCTAAACAGCTTTCAACATGGCAAAAGCAATAAATATTTTTTAACTCCAAGAGAAATTGAAGTGTTGCAACTCCTTATTAAAGGCTATAGCGCTAAAATGATTGCCGCTGATTTAAAAATAACTTTTGATACTGCCCGGTCCCATCTCAAAAATATCTACCAGAAACTTCATGTCAATAGCGGTAAAGAAGCAATTGGCAAAGCGCTGGGTGAGCATATTGTGTAATAACCTCCCATCCCGATAGCTATCGGGACCAAAGGAGGAGGTTGCCCAAACACAAACCTCGCTTATCCTGAACCTTAAACTTCAAACCTCGAACCTCAAACCTTGCCTCTCACTCAATTGAGTGATTGACTTTTTCTTCTTTACTACTCAATTTTAATAAAGAATTTCTTCATCTATTATCTGATTAGCATACCCGAAGTTTATGAGAAGAAAAATTTATCTTTTTTGTCTGGCAGTGTTTCTGGCTATTTCATTTAATAGCCGGGCTCAGGCTCCCTCTCTAAATCCCTTTAGCGGAGTAGTACCGACCATCTTAAATTCAGCCGGGGGCACTTATGACAATGCCACCTCCTACTACCGTTATGAGTGGAGTTTAGGGGAGCTGCTACTTATCCAGTCATTTGCTACTGCCGACAGTTCCATACTTGTGACACAGGGTGTACTTCAACCCTGTACAGATCATATCGGAATTTCACCTTACACGGTACTGTTTGAAGTTGGTGACTACAAATTATTCCCTAATCCAACAAATGGAAAATTTGAGGTGGATTTCTTTGTCCGCACAGCAGGCCAGATGAGTCTTCAGCTCATCAATTCGGCAGGACAGATACTATCCTCAAAAAGTTATTATTATAATGGCTGTTGCCGCACAGAGTTTTTCGACTTATCAAAATACCCCGACGGAGTTTACTTTATAATAGCAGACTTAAAGCCTGATATCAACCGGCCGGGAGATAATATAGAAGTGATCCGCCACAGCGGCCTGAAAGTGATCAAACTGAATTCAAAATAAAAAAAATAATAATCAAAAATAAAACGGAAAAGCAATGAAAAAGTTTTTATCATTCATAATTGTCATACTGGTGGCAATAACTACAGGCTACAGCCAGGCGCCCGGTATATTCAATTACCAGGGTGTTGCCCGCAACTCAGTAGGTACTGTAATTCAGAATAAAACGATTTCCCTGCGACTGACCATACATGATGGATCGGCTACAGGGACTACGGTTTACCAGGAAAGCAGAACGGTAACCACTAATCCATTTGGATTGTTCAATGTACAGGTGGGCAGCCCTGGCGCCAACAGTGTAACCGGCACTATCACTTCTGTAAACTGGGCACTTGGTAATAAGTACATACAAGTTGAGATAGATCCATCAGGAGGTTCATCATTTATAAATATTGGCGCAGCGCAGTTGGCATCTGTGCCGTATGCCTTGAATGCCGCAGGTGCATCCCCAATTGGTCCCGCCGGAGGATCGCTAATCGGGAATTATCCGAATCCTCTTATCGCTAATGGAGCCGTTATGCAAACGATGATCGCACCAGGAGTAACATTGCCACCCAATGGCCCCGCCGGAGGATCATTAACCGCAAATTATCCGAATCCTCTTATTGCCAATGGAGCCGTTATGCAAACGATGATCGCACCAGGGGTAACATTGCCACCCAATGGCCCCGCCGGAGGATCGCTAACCGGAGCATATCCCAATCCGCTTATTGCAAATGGGGCCGTTACGCAAACCATGATTGCACCCGGAGTAACACTTCCTCCCAATGGCCCGGCAGGTGGCGACCTCACAGCCAATTTCCCAAACCCCACCGTTGCAAAGATCAGAGGAGTGAATGTAAATGCTGTTTCGCCAACAACAAATTACCTGTTGGGTTTTGATGGCACTAACTGGACCCCTTCAAGCCTTGCCACGCATCCTGATAATTACTGGAGGTTGACAGGCTCAACTCTCTACAACGCCAACACCGGTAATTTGGGAATTGGAACAACAACACCTGCCTCTTCGGCAAAATTGGAAATCAATTCAACAAATTCCGGCCTTCTGATTCCACGTATGACCAGCACCCAACGAACTGCCATTCCAACAGCAGCTACGGGTTTATTTGTATATGATACCGATACCAATAGCTTTTGGTATTATAACGGCGCCGGCTGGACAAGCCTTGCAGTAGTAGGCGCCACAACAGGCTGGCTTCTTAATGGCAACGCTGCAACAAATCCCGCTACTCATTTTATAGGAACTACAGATAATAACGATGTCATCTTTAAAAGAAATAATATAAGGGCTGGTAGCATTGGCATTTCAAATACTTCTTACGGTGCAGGTACCCTAAATCCGTTAAGTACAGGATACGATAACACAGCCAATGGCGCTGGTGCACTTTCTGCCAACACAGCAGGAAGCCTTAACACAGCCAATGGCGCTGGTGCACTTTCTGCCAACACAACAGGAACTTATAACACAGCCAATGGCGCTGGTGCACTTTTTTCTAATACAACAGGAGATTACAACACGGCCAATGGCACTAGTGCACTTTATTCCAACACAACAGGAATTAATAACACAGCCAATGGATTTCAGCCACTTTTTTTCAACACAACAGGAAGTAACAATACCGCCAATGGATTTCAGGCACTTCGTTTCAACACAACAGGAAGCGACAATACCGCCAATGGCGTTAATGCACTTGTTTCCAACACAACAGGAATTCATAACACAGCCAATGGCGTTAATCCACTTTATTCCAACACAACAGGAAGTTATAATATAGCCAATGGCTCTGGTGCACTTTACTCCAACACAACAGGAAGTTTTAACACAGCCAATGGCGCTGGTACACTTTTTTCCAACACAACAGGAAATTCTAACACAGCCAATGGCACTAGTGCACTTTCTTTCAACACAACCGGAAGCAACAATATCGCCAACGGATATCAGGCTCTTTATTCCAACACTACTGGTAACTTCAATTCTGCTACCGGGTACTTTGCTCTTCGACTTAACACAACCGGAAGTAACAATACCGCCAACGGATATCGGACGCTTTATAGCAACACCATAGCAAGCGGCAATACCGCCAACGGATACGAGGCACTTTTTTCCAACACAACAGGGGGTGGTAATACAGCAACAGGGTGGAATACTCTTTTTTCTAATACTACAGGTGATGCTAATACAGCCAGCGGAATCCAGGCTCTTCAGTCTAATACAGTTGGCAACCGAAATACCGCAAACGGGTACCAGGCTCTGAGTACAAATATTTCAGGCGATAATAATACAGCCAGTGGCTGGGGTGCTCTTGCTTTTAACACCTCTGGTTCAGGCAATACGGCAGTTGGATATGCGGCGGTTAACAGCAACACTGATGGAATCGAAAATTCAGGCTTCGGCCGCTATGCACTTTATTCTAATACAACAGGCGACTACAACACGGCCACAGGATATTCGGCCCTTGCTTCCAACATTACAGGAACTTCTAATACCGCAATGGGGGCTGCTTCCCTTTATAATAATACGGGAGGTAACTACAATACGTCAGTCGGGACCTCGGCATTACAAAATTTAAATAATGTTGAAAGGAATACTTCAATAGGTTATTTCGCAGGCGGCAACTTTGCAAACAGCCATTACAACACTTTTGTCGGAGCATATGCCGATGCCAATGCTGCATCTTATTCTAACTCTTCTGTAATTGGAGATGGGGCTTTAATTACTGCTTCTAACCAGGTCAGGATAGGAGATGGAGGCGTAACTTCTATTGGCGGTTATGCCGGATGGACTACACTTCCCTCAGATGGTAAATTCAAACAAGATATCAGGGAGGATGTGAGGGGTTTGAATTTTATTCTCAGGCTTCGCCCGGTAACTTATACGATAGATATGCATTTGATTAATCAATATATAGGAGTTAAGAAAGAAGGAAAAGAAAGAATTTATGATGATAAAAACAGCATTCGTTATACCGGATTCGTTGCACAGGAAGTGGAGAGTGCAGCAAAAGAAACGGGGTTTGATTTTAGCGGAGTGGATGCGCCAAAAAACGATAAGGATGTATATGGATTGCGTTATGCTGAGTTTGTAGTGCCGCTTGTAAAAGCTGTACAGGAACAGCAATCAATTATAGAAACTTTGCAAAAGCAGGTTGAGGCCGCTAAGACCGAAATCCCGGTGCAAATCGGGAAACAGCAGGCCATGATAGAAAAACAAAGCAATACAATAAAAGATCAATCCATTACCATTCAGGATCTTTTAAAAAGAATTACTGTATTGGAAAATAAAATGAAATAATTTCTAAATGAACGCTGCCGGGTTACTGGTAAAAATATTTTGAAGCAGTTACACTGCCACCGGGTGTCCTGGTTGCATAAGATGAATCAGGCTGACCGGAACTGTTATATTTATATACATAATCCATAGTAAAGTCATTCGCCGGACTGATAGTACTGGTCAGCATAATTTTTATTCCATTATTGGCATTAAAAAAGCCGGTACGGCCAAGTAAAACAGCCTCATTCTTTATAATCAATGGATTTTTTTTATTGTCATAAGTAAAAGTTTGTGCTGATACAGGTGTTAACGGATCTCCCGGTACCAGGGAAGCCAATTGCTGCAGACCTGTTAAGTTTAAACCATCAGCAGAATAACTGTATTGATTTTTTAAACTTAGCAAGGGTGGCAAAAACCCTGTTTTAAGATAATGTTCATCTCCTGTAATCTTTCCACTGGCATCATAAGTATATGCGGCACTATCAGCTACAGAAAACCCCAAAATGGTGATGGTAAAAACAGAAGATTTGTATTGAGAAGTAGTTGCATTATAATTATAAATAGTCACCACACTGTCAACACCAGCCGCCACTAAGGTTGCAGACACCTGAACTGTTTTCAGAATAATGCCGGAGTTATTGCGAAATATTTTCAAGTCGTTATCCAGGTTCGTAGTACCTGACATTCCAGTTATGTTTTCACCAATTAGTTGCCTGGCTGTGTTATAAGAATATAAAATCACAGAAGAATCAACGCCAGTTTTAGACTTAATCTTAACCAGCAATTTGTCTGCTGCGCTGCCGCCGCCAAGTCCCCAGTCAATTTCCTTTTGACAAGAAACAAAAAGTATAACCAGTAAACTCAAAAGGCCAGCGGTAATCTTTTTCATAAAAAAAATTTATAACTCCAGTAATGTTTTAACCGGGTCTTTGCCAATTAGCAACTGCCCGGGGTTCTCCAGCAATTCTTTTACTCTAACAAGGAAACTAACCGACTCACGGCCATCAACTATCCGGTGGTCATAACTCAACGCCAGGTACATCATTGGCTTGATAACTACCTGTCCATTGACAGCCATCGGCCGCTCCTGTATTTTATGCATTCCAAGAATAGCACTCTGCGGAATATTAATTATCGGTGTACTCATTAACGAACCAAATACACCACCATTAGTGATAGTGAATGTTCCGCCGGTTAATTCATCAGCAGTAAGTTTACTGTCTCTTGCTTTACCCGCCAGCTCTGCTACTTTTCTTTCTACATCAGCCATGCTCATGCTTTCCACGTTACGCATCACCGGCACTGTCAGTCCCCTTGGTGTACTTACAGCAATACTTATATCCGCATAATCATGATAGATTAACTGGTCTCCGTCAATATAAGCATTTACCGAAGGCCATTCTGCCAATGCAACTGCACAGGCTTTTGCAAAAAAACTCATAAAGCCCAATCCCACGCCATGTGTTTCTTTAAACTTGTCTTTGTACTTCGTTCTTATTTCCATGATACTGCTCATATCCACTTCATTAAAAGTGGTCAGCATAGCTGTTGTATTCTTCGCTTCTACTAATCTTCTTGAAATAGTCTTCCGCAGGTTACTCATTTTTTCTGTCCGCACATTACGGCTATAAAGTTCTGTTCCTGCAAATGCTTTCTTTCCGGGGTTTGACAAAGCAGCCAGGACATCATCCTTTAAAATTTTTCCCTGTGGCCCTGTCGCAGTTACTGTTTTAGGGTCAACTTTTTTATCTGCAATGATTGCGGAAGCCACGGGGCTTGCTTTAATACCTGCCTCGCCGGCAGGCAGGTCATTTGAAATGGCAGTAACCGGAGCAGTTGATTCTGTTTTTGATTCTGCTTTAGCTTTTTTCTCGGTTTTCTTTGTTTCTTTTACTTCAGATGGTGCAGCAATGTCTTCTTTTTTTTCTGCCACCGCTGTTCCATTGCCAGAAGGCTTAGCTGCTGATTCATCAATGCTGGCCAGCACATCGCCTATTTTAATCGTATCACCTTCATTGGCCGAACCCAGCTTTAACATACCTGCCTTTTCAGCATTCACTTCGAAAGTAGCCTTCTCACTTTCCAATTCTGCAATCACTTCATCCCTTTCCACATAATCACCATCTTTCTTATTCCATTTCAGCAAGGTTACTTCGCTGATGGATTCGCCTACTGTCGGAACTTTTATATCAATCATATAATCCTGTTTCAGATTTAAATACTAAATGCCGTTTCAATAATCTCACTCTGCTCCTGCTGGTGCACTTTATTATATCCGGTGGCAGTAGATGCAGAAGGCTGGCGGCTTATAGTTCCGAAATTAATACTCTTTAAATTCATTTGCAAAAAGGATGCAGCACCCATGTTTTGTGGTTCTTCCTGCACCCAGAACCAGGTGGCCTTATTATACTTTTTCTGTAAATCATCCAATTGTTTATAAGGCAGCGGGTAAAGTTGTTCGAGGCGAATAATCGCAACATCGCTCCTGTTCTCTTTCTGGTGACGTTCTGCTAAATCAAAATAAATTTTACCACTGCAGAATAAAACCTTCTTCACTTTCGCTTCATCAGCAGTAGCATCATCAATTACTTCTTTAAATCCACCGTTGGTAAATTCTTCTATTCTTGAATAACTTCCCGCATGTCGCAGATTGGCTTTAGGTGTAAATTCAATCAACGGCTTGCGGAAAGGCCATGCTAATTGTCTTCGCAAAGCATGAAAGAAATTAGCAGCCGTAGTGATATTGGTTACTACCATATTTAATTCAGCACAGGATTGTAAAAATCGTTCTAATCTTGCACTGCTATGTTCCGGCCCCTGCCCTTCATATCCATGTGGCAATAGCATGGTAACACCATTCATCCTGTTCCATTTTTGTTCACCGGCAGCAATAAATTGGTCTATCATTATCTGTGCACCGTTTACAAAATCACCAAACTGTGCTTCCCATAATACCAATGCATTCGGGTTAGCAAGTGCATAGCCATATTCAAAACCCAACACTCCATATTCACTTAATAAAGAATTGTAAATTTTGAAATCCCCACTTGCACCTTCAATTCTGCTTAGCCTGTTATAAGCCTCGTCATTTTCATCGTCTCGTAATACAGCATGGCGATGAGAAAAAGTTCCCCGCTGCACATCCTGTCCACTCATTCTTACATTCTTTCCATCCAGCAACAAACTTCCATATGCTAATAATTCTGCCGTTGCCCAATCCACTTTTTGTTCTGTTTGAAACAATTTTAATTTATCCTGTAATATTTTTTCCACTTTGCGAAGCGGCTTAAAGTTGTCCGGCCACTTCATCATAGCATCAAATACTTTTTTAAAGTCATCAGTACTGATAGCTGTTACAGGTGATTGATCAAAATCTGTTGCCGTAGCTCTTCGTAATTTTTTCCATTCTACTTCCGGCGCCTGGTAATGATAAGGTAATGGATTTTGTTTTACTTCATCTAAACGTTCCTGCAAATCAGCCCAGAATTTTTTCTCCATTTCCTTTGCCAGATCCTGTGCATCTGATTCTCCATTTTCCAATAAATATTTTACATACACTTCTCTGGGATTAGGATGCTTATCAATGAGTGCATATAAATGAGGTTGGGTAAATTTTGGATCATCGCCTTCATTATGTCCATGCTTGCGATAGCAAACCATATCAATAAAAAAATCAGCATTAAATTCCTGACGGTAACGAGTGGCTATCTCCACACACTTCACCACTGCTTCCGGGTCATCACCATTTACATGAAATACCGGTGCTTGTACTGCTGCTGCTAATGACGTGCAATAGTCTGAGCTTCTTGCATCATCAAAGTCGGTAGTAAATCCAATTTGATTATTGATAACAAAATGTATAGTACCACCGGTATAAAAACCATCCAGGTTACACATCTGCAAAACTTCATACACTATTCCCTGCCCTGCTACCGATGCATCACCATGAATTAATATCGGCAATATTTTATCAAAATCACTTTCATACATCACATCGGCCTTGGCTCTTGCAAAACCAACCACCACAGGATTCACTGCTTCCAGGTGAGAGGGGTTGGGCATCAGTTTCAAATGAACAGTTTTATCGTTCATTGTCTGCACTTCACTGCCGTAGCCCATATGATATTTCACATCACCACTGCCCATCGTTTGGTCAAGTTTAGCCGTGCCTTCAAACTCACTGAATATCTGTTCGTATGTTTTGCCCATTATGTTTGCCAGTACATTCAGTCTTCCACGATGCGCCATTCCTATCACCACTTCCTGCACATCATTATCCGCAGCAGTATTAATTATTGCATCAAGTGCAGCAATGGTTGTTTCACCACCTTCTAATGAAAATCTTTTTTGTCCTACATATTTTGTATGAAGAAATTTTTCAAACATCACACCCTGGTTCAGCTTCTCCAGTATTCTTTTCTTTTTATTCAATGGCAGTGGCTCCTGCATTTTCTTTTCCACTTCATTGGTTAGCCAGTCTATCTTTTTTTGATCACTGATATATTTAAATTCAATACCAATGTGTGATGCATAGCATTTTTCAAGATAAGCTAGAATATTTTTTAAAGAAGTTCTTCCAAGTCCAATCAAATTACCGGCATGAAATTTTTTATCAAGATCGGCATCAGTAAATCTAAAAAATGATAATTCAATATTGGCACCCCTGTCTTTTCTTTTACGAATAGGATTTGTCTTTGCAATCAGGTGACCTTTATTCCGATAGCCTAATATCAACCGGTAAGCCTGAATTTCCTGCATCCAATCCACATCCGTACTAAGTGATTTATGTTGAACCATAGCAGGTGCAACAGCCACTTTCCCATTACCATTTGGTACATTGGCTGTACTGATGGCAAAATCAAAGCCTTCAAAAAATTTTTTAAACTCAGGGTCAACACTGTCCGGATTCTTTATAAAAGCCTGGTACATACTTTCTATAAAAGCCGGGTGCTGACTGGTGATATATTGGATATCCTTCATAAAGAAATTGACAACTATTATAAGGAATTTAAGTGGGCAAATCTACACTATTTAAGCCAAAGGCAGCCCCGGATTTCCCTGTTTTACAATCACTTTCTTAGTACTTTCGGTTAAAGCTCTGATATGAAATTAATTCTCCTTAGGTCAGTATTTTTTTTGTTGTTGGTTAAATCAACCCTGCCTGCAAAAGCCCAACCAGACAGTCTTGATATAAAAATCGGCCAGATGATAATTTTTGGTTTCTATGGAACCAAAGTTGACAAAAAAGATGCCGTCTATAAAGCCGTGAAAGAAGGAAAAGTGGGCAGCATTCTGCTGTACAGAAGAAATATTTCAGCAAGCAATTCCAGCAGCCAGCTTCAAAAATTAATTAAAGACTTTCAATTAGCAGCTCCTGTTTCTTTGTTTGTAAGCATCGACCAGGAAGGCGGCCTTGTGAATCGCTTCGACAGTCTTCCGGGTTTTCCTTCCATGCCTTCCGCATTTTATCTTGGCAATAAAAACGATATTGAAACAACAAAATATTACAGCGATAATATCGCCTACACATTATCACGGTTAGGTATCAATCTTAATTATGCTCCCGTACTCGATATTTACAACCCCAATTGTCCCGTAATCGGCAAACGAAACCGTTCCTTTTCTGCCAACCCCGATGATATTACCAAACATGCAGAGCAGGTTATCTTATCACACAATTATTTTCGGGTGCATACTATGGTAAAACATTTTCCCGGTCATGGCAACTCACTTTCCGATTCACATTTTGGTGTGGCAGACGTTACCACTACATGGAAAAAAGAAGAACTTGAACCGTATCGCCAGCTCATTCAAAAAGGATTAATTGATGCGGTAATGACGGCACATATCGTCAACGGAAAATTGGATGAATCCAAACTTCCCGCGACCCTTTCCAAAAAAATTATCACCGGCATTCTGCGTGACAGCCTCGGCTTCACCGGCCCAGTTTTTTCAGACGATATGATGATGCAGGCTATCAGCAGCCATTACGGGTTGGAAGAATCCATCCGACTGGCTCTTGAGGCGGGGGTTGATGTGCTGATGTTCAGCAATAATATTAAGGGTGTCAGCACCTATTCCCCGGACAATATCCATAAAATCATTAAATCACTGGTTATCAAAGGCAAAATAAGCGAAAGCCAAATCAATAATTCCTTTCAGCGGGTCATGAAAATGAAGAAAAAATGGCAATGATGCTAGCAAGATTTTTAATTATTAATTACTAATTTTTAATCACTTTGCCCTACCTTTGCCTCCCAAATAAAGGGACCAAAAAAGAATAAATAATGGCTAATCACAGCGCAACAAAAAAGGATGCCCGTCAGGCTACAAAGAGAACCGCAAGAAATAAGTATTATGGCAAAACCACCCGTAATGCCATCCGTGACCTGAAAGCACTGAAAGGACAAGAAATGGGCGAAAAATTTCCTGATGTGGCTGCCATGATTGATAAACTGGCGAAGCGCAACGTAATCCACAAGAACAAAGCCGCTAATCTAAAAAGCAAGTTGGCAAGAAAAGCTAACGCAGCCGTAGCAACCAAATAAACCGTTAGCAATAAATTATTTGAAAGGTATCTCTTATTGGGATGCCTTTTTTTATTTTACACCCCGTAGTTTTATAAAAAATTAACTGGCCCCGTCAGCGGTTGCAAACCCTGACGGCGGCTATTGAAAATATTAATCCAGCGACAGTCCTGTTATCATTGACTGTTGCGACACACAGCCTGCCCTGAGCTTGTCGAAATATCATCATTATGCAAAAGTTATTCAGCTTCTTATTAATCTTTTTATTCGTTGCTCAATATTCTTTCTCCCAAAATATCACTACAAAATTCGAGAAATCAAAAGGCACCCAAACTCCCACCTACTTTGAAATTATTGACTGGTGGAAAAAACTCGATGAAAAGTCAGGCAAAGTAAAAATGCTGACAATG
>JANPMI010000168.1:0-3565 GCA_031422725.1 Chitinophagaceae bacterium
ACAATGGGTATGACGGATGCCGGTTATCCACTGAACCTCGTAGTTGTATCCAACAATGGCGATTACAATTTTGACAACATCCGCAAAAACAATAAAAGAGTTATTCTTATCAGCAATGGCATTCATCCGGGCGAACCAGATGGTGTAGATGCAAGTATGTTATTAGTAAGAGATATAGTAGAATCATTAAAAAACAGGAAACCTTCCCCTCCCGGGAGGGGCGAATTAGATGTTTCATCCAATAAAGAAAATGGTGTGGGTCTCCCAGACAATATTATATTAGCCATCATTCCCATTTACAATATCGGTGGCTGCCTGAACCGCAGTGCCAATTTCCGTGTTGACCAAAATGGCCCGGAAGAATTTGGTTTCCGTGGCAACTCTCAAAACCTCGACCTTAACAGGGATTTTATTAAATGCGATTCTAAAGAAGCAAGAGCCTTAACAGAAATATTTCACCTCACCGACCCCGATGTATTCGTGGATAACCATGTAAGCAATGGTGCCGATTATCAGCATGTGATGACATTGCTCACTACACAGCATAACAAACTCGGCGGAATAATGGGTGAATTTCTCAATAAACAATTTGAACCTGCTCTTTACACTTCCATGAAAGAAAAAGGCTACGACCTTGTTCCCTATGTCAATTCATTCGGCGATACTCCTGAAAATGGCTGGCCTGAATACTGGGACAGTCCCCGCTATACCAGTGGCTACGCTGCACTATGGCATACATTTTCATTCGTACCAGAAACGCATATGCTCAAGCCTTATGACCAGAGAGTAAAATCAACTTATGCACTCATGCAATCATTTATCGAATTCACTGCTAAGAACAGTGAGACAATTAAAAATCTGCGTAATCAAACTAAAAAATCCGTGCAATCAGCAATTGAATTTCCTATCAGTTGGTCATTAGATAAATCTCAATTTAAAGAAGTAGTTTATAAAGGATATGAAGCTGGCCGCAAACCCAGTGAAGTATCTGGTTTGCCGAGATTGTATTACGACAGAAATAAACCCTTCGAGAAAACAGTAAAAATATTCAACTACTTCGCTGTTAAAAATGTAATTTTAAAACCAAAAGCTTATATCATTCCGCAGGGCTGGTGGAAAGTAATTGATTTACTAAAGCTGAATAAAGTGCAGATGAATCAATTAAAAAAAGATACAACCCTCGAAGTGGAAGTGTATAAAATAGAAGATTATAAAACTTTACCACGTCAGTATGAAATGCACCATCTTAACAGTGAGCTAAAAATTTCATCAACAATTCAAAAAATGAAATTTTCTAAAGGAGACTGGTATATCCCTATGAATCAGGTGGCCAATCGCTTTTTAATTGAAACATTAGAACCTCAGGCCGAAGACTCCTATTTTGTCTGGAATTATTTTGATGCTATCCTAGGTCAGAAAGAAGGTTACTCTGCTTATGCCTTTGAAGATATCGCAGCAGATTATTTAAAAAACAATCCGGATATAAAAAATAAACTGGAGCAACAAAAAACAACAGATACGGCCTTTGCAAAAAACGGAAGGGCGCAATTAAATTTTGTGTATCAGAGTTCTCCATGGTATGAGCCGGCACATATGCGTTACCCGGTGTACAGAGTCAGGTAATCAGGCGTCCTGCAAAAATTTTTTTTCAAGTTTAGCCTCTTCTTCAGTCTTATCAATTTTTTTAAAAAGATAACGGCCAAGAAAAAAACTTATTAGTAAAACAGCAATACTTAAATAACCAAGCCAGTCAAACCGGTCTAATCTTCCACTTTTCTCTTTAATCACAACCGCTCCTGCCGTAAATGAAGCAATAGTGGTTCCCAATTGTTGCATACAGCCGTTAAAACTCATAAAGCTGCCCCGTTGTTCAGTAGTCACCACTTCACTTACCATAGCCTGTGCAGTTACTGCCCGGCCGGTTGCCAGGATAAACCAGATAGCAAAAAATCCCAGCACCACACTATAAGGAACATCAGGCATTCTGGTAATCAGCAGCACCATAAATAAGGACAAAAATACCGAGTAGGAAAAAACAGGAAGCTTACCAATCTTATCAGAAATCCGGCCAAGTGAAAGAGCAGCCATAAAAGAAGCTATACCACCTACCAAGTAAACCATCGGTGTCATATCTTTTGAAAATCCTTTATTAAATTCGAGATATGGATTCAAAAAAGGAATAATCAGAAAATGACCCATCATCAGTAATCCTGAAAAAACCAAAGCCTGTTGTTGCAAAGGGCTCTTCATCACATTTCCCAATACTTTCCATGGCGATTCTCTTTCATCTGCTTTTTTTACATGAGATGCCATTGCAGGAATAAACTTATAAATAAGTGGAATTAGAATAATACCAAGCCCACCCACCAATAAAAATGGTACATGCCAGTCAAAATTGAAAAGATTAGTGAGATATAAAGAAAACGGAACACCTAAAGTAGAAGCCACAGCAAAAGCACTCATCACTGCTCCCATTGCAGTTCCTCTTCGTTCATAAGAAAATAAATCAGCAACAATAGAAAATACCTGGGCACCAATTATACCACCAAAAATTCCGGCCAGTATTCTCGAAGCCAGTAATAAGCCATAAGTAGGAGCAAATCCACAGGCAAGTGTCCCAATAATAAATCCGATATATGAAAGCAGCAAAACCTTTTTCCTGTCAAACCTGTCCACCACAAAGGCGGCGATAAAGCCAGAAATAGCGGCGCTAATAGAATAAGCACCTACCAGCACACTAAATTGCCACGGAGAAATATGGAAGTAAGGCATCAGGTAATTACCCAATGGCATCATAATCATAAAATCAAGGATGTGAGTAAAGTTCAACCCTGCCAGTAGAAATAATATTATCCTTTCCTTTTTTGTCATTCTGATTTTTAGAAAACAATTATTAGCCCGGCTTTAGTACTGCTATCATCTTGTGTTGCGTCGCACTCTTCATCGTTCGGTAATTCTGCTGGGCATTTTTCGAAAACAATTACTCATTACCAAGTCTCACTAATCAAAGTATAATTAAATATACTCAATGATTTCATGCGGCACTGTAACGAAATATCTTTCTGTTGAAATCAGGGAGTAACAAAAGCAGCTCTGTTTTAAACGCCTTCGGGATTATAACATTATAACAATAAAAAAGCCTTTCAGAATTAACTGAAAGGCTTTTAATAAATATGGCAGCTACCTACTCTCCCGCATTGTTGTGCAGTACCATCGGCCATGAGGGGCTTAACTTCTCTGTTCGGTATGGGAAGAGGTGAACACCCTCGGAAAAACCACCATAAGAATATACAAATTCCAAAAATTTAAATCACAGGTTCCACACAAATGGACTGGGATTCGAAATTTATTAAATGGAATTTAATAAGATCATATTGGGAAATGTTAGAAGATTCTCTGATATAATCATTTTTAGAAAATGAATAAAAAATTAAAGCGTACGGGCAATTAGTACTACTTGGCTTTACTGTTACCAGTTTTACACCTATAGCCTATCAACGTCATAGTCTTTGACGGCCCTTAAAAGTAAACTCATCTTGAGATAGGTTTCACGCTTAGATGCTTT
>JANPMI010000169.1:0-1666 GCA_031422725.1 Chitinophagaceae bacterium
TGCTAAATCGTTAGACAATACCATTACCCATGAAATTGGGCACAATTGGTTTTATGGAATCCTTGCCAGCAATGAAAGACAGCATCCCTGGATGGATGAAGGCATCAATAGTTTTTATGATGATAAATATAAAGTGGCTAAATATGGCAAGCAGGCTCAATTAGAAAGAATTTTATTTGAAACAAAAGCTGTAACAAAAACTGATCAGCCTATTGAACTTTCTTCTGAAAAGTATAGTAAAGCAAATTATGGTCTTGTCGCTTATTATAAAGCCGCCGAATGGTTACGATATTTAGAAGCAGAACTTGGCACTGAAGTTTTTAATAAAGCCATGCAGGAATATTACCGCCGCTGGCAGTTCAAACATCCGCAGCCGGAAGATTTTAAAAAAGTGATGGAGGAAAGCAGTGGCAAAAACCTTGATTCTGTTTTTTCTTATCTAAGCAAAACAGGAACATTACCCAACCAGCAGCGGACAGGAACAAAAACCGCTTTTATTTTCACTCCGAAAGCCTTGGCCGGTTATGCAAAGAAACCGTCAAAAGATTTAATTCTCTTTGGCCCGGCCATTGGTGTTAATAGTTATGACAAACTAATGATTGGTGGCTTTGTTACTAACATGAAATTGCCTCCACCCCACTTTCAATTCCTGCTGGCGCCGATGTATGCAACAGGTTCAAAACAAATGAGAGGACTTGGATTTGCTTCGTATAGCTTTTATCCAAACTCCCTATTCAAAACTGTTGATGTGGGTGTAAGCGGTTCCACTTTTACTGTTGACCAATATACAGACAATGATGGCAAAAAGAATTTTCTTGGTTTTACCAAAATAGCACCTGGCATTAAGTTTACCCTGAAAGAAAAAAATCCCCGCAGCAGCTTTAACCGTTTTATTCAGTTCAAGTCGTTTCTGATTAAGGAAGATGGTCTTCGCTTTTACAGGGATACTGTTATCTCCTTACCAGGCCCCGATACTACCATAACAAATAAATACAGAACCATCAGTGAAAACAGAACGCTGAATCAATTGCGTTTGGTTATTGAGAACAACAGGGTGCTTTATCCTTATCGTGGTGAACTGAAAATTGAACAGGGCAAAGATTTTATCCGCACTGCTTTTACCGGAAATTACTTTTTCAATTACTCAAAAGAAGGTGGACTGGATGTTCGTTTGTTTGCCGGAAAATTCTTTTATACCAGTTCTAAAACTTTTTCCAAACAGTTTGCTACAGACCGGTATCATCTGAACATGACCGGGGCCAATGGTTACGAAGATTATACCTACAGCGATTATTTTATCGGGCGGAACAAATTTGAAGGCATTGCCAGTCAGCAAATAATGGTGCGGGACGGGGCATTTAAAGTAAGAACTGATTTACTGGCAGATAAAGTAGGCAAAACAGATGACTGGCTTATTGCGGCTAATTTCAGCACTACTATTCCTTCTGCTATTAATCCGCTAAGTATGTTACCATTCAAAATTCCGCTAAAGATCTTTGCCGATATTGGCACTTATGCTGAATCCTGGAAACAAAAGGCGGAAACAGACCGTTTTCTTTTTGATGCAGGTTTGCAAATCTCCTTGCTGAAGGAAACAATCAATATTTATGTGCCTTTGCTATACAGCAGTGTTTACAGAGATTACCTGCAATCAACTATCGCTAAG
>JANPMI010000170.1:0-5056 GCA_031422725.1 Chitinophagaceae bacterium
CATGGTACATGATTGATTCATCATTCATCACTACTTTGCCAGACACCTGGGGCATTGGTGAAAAATTCCTCATGCTTCCTGTAAATAAATGGGACCAGGACTATCAACGGGTAGTGCTGGGTGGCATAACCTGCGACAGTCATGATTACTACGATTCGGAAGAACACATCAATGAAGTATTTCTTCCCAAAACCAATGGAGAAAAAGATCCTTTATATGTTGGCTTCTTTCATACCGGGGCCTACCAGGACCAGATAAGCGGTTATGGCGGCATCAAACACTGCCTGATTCCATCACCAAAACATGTAATTGTTGGTCACGACCGTAATGGTAAATTGGTTGACTGGATATATGCCAAGCAACAGACAGCGCAAAGTATGCTTAAGATTTTGGGATACAAATAAAAAACCCTTTTGTGATTGAAGGTAAAATATTGCCCTGCAGCAATAGCTCTTCATTACAAAAGGGTCGGGTATCTATATTTAATTAATAACGTCTCCGGTTATTATTAACTGTTGATCTGTTATATCTTTTCCATTCATCGTATTCCCATTGGCTATAGCTAACCCTGTTCAGGTAACTTCTGTCTAAAAAGAAGCGGTTGTCAAACCCTTTCCAATAGAGAAACCCTTGTGGACTACGGTGAAAATATCTGCCGTCAGGATAGCGGTTCATTACAAAC
The DNA here is from genome assembly GCA_031422725.1 of Chitinophagaceae bacterium. Taxonomy (GTDB): domain Bacteria; phylum Bacteroidota; class Bacteroidia; order Chitinophagales; family Chitinophagaceae; genus JJ008. The sequence goes on from JANPMI010000170.1 coordinate 683, forward strand.
CCGGGTGACGGGCTGATAACAAGTGAAGCGGAGCGGTAATAGGAATGGGGCGGTGGTGCCGGAGTATTTCTAACAGTTCTTTCGTCTCTGTCATTTCTTTCATCCCGGTCTTTGTCCTTTGTTGCCCAAACCCTGCTGGGCTTGCAACTGGTGACAGTTGCCGCCAGTGCAATGATTAATCCTGCAGAAAGGAGTTGCATTCTTTTCATAGCGTAACATTTAAAGTTTAGAAAATAGTGATTGATTAAATTTTTATATTACTGACTGATGTATATGTATCAGCTTACGTTGCAATATTTTTATTCTGATAAATCAACTTTCACTTTTCTTTCTATTCCTCAGGTTTTGCTATTAGCTTAATGGCTCACCTTCCTTATTCCCTTGTCTTTTTATTTCGTACTTCACCTGGGTTGGCATTTTTTGCAACCGGTTCACTTTCTGCAACAACAGGCTTAGCTGCCATCACGGAAATGGTCTTTGTTTGTTCATTCTTAGCAGAAGAATCCATTGTGGCAGGATTGGCTGGAAATACTTTTGTAAACTTATCTAATGCCAGCGTTTTGCTAACTGTATCCCTTCCCATTATAATATCCGTTGTTACCCAGTCTTCGGTGTCCGCATCTATATTCTCAAGGTCCAGGAACCTGAGAGCAACAGCCTGGCTGTCTTTGGCAGTTGGTACACGGGGTGCAAACAATTTACTGCTGTACTCTTTACTCGCAGCACAGCTTGCAGCAATTGCCACTATCATTATCAAAACAACCGCTTGTCCTATTCTTACTGTTTGCATACTTACAGATTTTAATTTTATAAATTATAATTGTAACGCAGATATGTTTCAATTCATACGCCACAAAGCTTAAAATCAATTAATATGAAATACTTTTTCATAGTCTTAACAATAATGTTGCTGAGAACAACTGCCGGGGCGCAGACAGCAGAAGATTCAGTGAAGGCAGTTATCAACAATATGTTCACTGCAATGAAGAATGCGGACCCGTTATTATTAAAAAGCAGTTTTGCTGACAGTATGGTTTTACAAACCATTTCCAGAAACAAAGAAGGAAACCTGGTAGTCAGAAATGAAGCACCTTCTGCCTTTATTAATTTCATCAGCAAAGAATCGCCGGGAAATGCCGATGAAAGAATAACTTTTGACGTTGTGAAAGTGGATGGTCCGCTGGCCATAGCCTGGACACCTTATAGTTTTTATTACAAAGGAACTTTCAGCCATTGCGGCGTTAACTCATTCCAATTGGTTCGCTTTAACGGAGAATGGAAAATTCAATATTTAATAGATACACGGAGAAAACAGGGATGTAAGACTGAATAATCAAAAGGAGATTTCGGTCGGCTATTACGATTTTAGAATAAGCAAGGGCTGAGTTGGAGGGGCTAAAAGGAAACCCTCCCGTAGAAACGGGAGGGTTTAAACCAAAACCAACTGCTTATGAGAAACTTTAAAATATTTTATTTAATTACAATTTCTACTGGTGATGCTTTGACTACTTCTTTCTTCGGAAGGTTTAATGTCAACACACCATTGATGTAAGAAGCTTCGATCTTCGTTGCATCAATTTTTTCATCCAATGTGAAAGATCTCTTAAAAGAATGATAGCTGTATTCCCTGCGGATTTGTTTTTTATTCTGGTCAGTATTGAGCGAAGCCGAAGTATTTTTCTCTGCTGAAATGGTCAGCAATTGCTGATCAAGATTCAGGTTGAAATCCGCTTTCTCAAAACCCGGTGCCACTACTTCCAGCAGATAACTTTTGTCTGTTTCTTTGACGTTAACCGGAATAAAACCCTTTCGGTCGGCCAGGTTAAATTCATTTTTAATCAACGCAGGTAATTCTGTAAAAAGGTCATCAACGATATTGTTGAATGTTCCTTCAAAAGGTCTCCGGTTAAATTTTACGTTTGTCATGGTTATTTAGTTTTATTAGTTTGTTTTTTGTGATACTGTTAGTTATTCGCAAACTATGTACCACCGGCATTTTTTCTGTTTTATACTGACAGTCCGGGTGTAATTATGGATGACTCAAAGACAAAATTTCCGAAATGAGGAATTTCTACTGTCATTATTTCTTACGACCTGGAACTGTCACCACTCAGTAAATTTTTTCTTTACTTTTGCAGTTCAATTAAAAAATAAAACAAAATGTATCCTGAAGAAATAGTAATACCCATGAAAGAGGAATTGACAGAGAATGGTTTCACCGAACTTGTTTCTTCTTCTGAAGTAGAATCTCAACTCGCAAAAGAAGGAACTACCCTTGTTATGATTAATTCTGTTTGCGGTTGCTCGGCAGGTACTGCCAGACCGGGTGTATTGCTGGCTGTTGCCAACGCCACCCAAAAACCTGATTTTCTTGCAACAAGTTTTGCGGGGTTTGATACAGAGGCCGTAAACGCATTGCGTCAGCGTATGATGCCTTATCCTCCTTCTTCACCTGCTATTGCCTTATTTAAAAATGGTAAGCTGGTACATTTTATAGAACGTCACCAGATAGAAGGAAGATCGGCACAAATGATTGCACAAAACCTGATTGGTGCTTTTGATCAGCATTGTAACTAGAGTCAGGAGTCTTTAGTCGGGAGTTTCGAATTCTTTGTATGGAATTTTTCTTTTTAAATCATACTGGTTTGACATGTAATTAGTGCCTTATAAGAATATTTTATTTATAACGCAGCCTCCCGACTAAAGACTACCGACTCCCGACTTTCTTAGTATATTCGCCCCAACCAACCAACTTTTCATGTATCCAAACCTGTACTACGCATTTAAAGACCTTTTCGGTGTAGAGTGGACGTTTCTGCGGTTCGTAAATTCCTTTGGTTTTTTTGTGGCCATTGCATTTATCATTTCGGCCATTGTACTGGCTAATGAGCTGCGCCGTAAAAGCAAACAGGGTTTATTTCAACCCACTGAAATGCAGGTGATGGTAGGCCAGCCGGCTACTGTATTTGATCTGGCACTTAATTTTCTCCTTGGCTTTTTGCTTGGTTATAAGATCGTTGCTTTATTCATCATGGATAGTTCTGCCACGGAAGACCCACAGGCTTTTATTTTTTCAACGCTGGGCAGCTGGCCAGCCGGTATTGGTCTGGGTTTATTATTCGCCGGGATGAAATGGTGGGATAAAAACAAGCAAAAGCTGGCTAAGCCGGAGAAAAGAACGGTCCGTATCTGGCCCCAGGACAGGGTGGGGGAGATAACCATCCTGGCCCTGATTTTTGGTTTATTGGGGGCAAAGATTTTTGACATATTTGAGAATTGGGGTGATTTTTTAAAACACCCTTCTGATTATATTTTTTCCGCCAAAGGGCTTACATTTTACGGTGGCCTTATTTGTGCTGGTCTGGCCATCGGGTGGTACGCTAAAAAGCACAAAATCGGCTTTTGGCATTTGGGTGATGCAATGGCTCCTACCATGATGCTGGCCTATTCCCTTGGCAGAATTGGTTGCCAGGTTTCAGGTGATGGTGACTGGGGTATTGAAAATACGAGTCCTAAACTGTTTAGCTGGCTGCCAGACTGGATGTGGTCTTACACCTATCCCCACAATGTAAATGAAGTAGGGGTTAAGATAGCAGGTTGTACGGATACCAAATTCTGCAATGAACTGCCAGTCGGAGTCTATCCAACTTCTCTTTACGAGATCATAATTTGTTTTATTCTTTTTCTCCTTATCCTGTCATTAAGAAAGAAATTCACTGTTCCGGGAACATTATTTGGATTTTACCTCATGTTAAATGGCATGGAAAGGTTTTTTATCGAAAAAATCCGGGTGAATACCCGGTTGAACATCTTTGGATTTCAACCAACACAGGCAGAAGTTATTTCCACTATACTTTTCCTCACAGGACTTATTATTTGGTTGATTTTAGCCTATAAGTCTAAGAAAAAGAAACCCACATTAACAGCAAACAAGACCTGATAATGGGCACCCGGAGTATTATTTTAAAAAGGGTTACACTCTTGTAATCCTTACCAGCACTGTCTTTCATAGGTTATATCTCCCTTATATTGTTTTCCACTACCCTTGTGAGTAATTTTTCACGTCTAAACACTATGAGATACGGCCATTATTAGTTACTTTTGCAGACGGTCCCGGACGGTAAATACATGTTCTTCAATTAACTATCCATTTGCAACAATCTGCAAACAAAGACTGTCTATTATTCGTTGATATTAAAATCTTTTAGTTATGCGGCAGCTCAAAATTGCTACCCAGATCACCAACAGGGACTCGCAGGCAGTTGAAAAATACTTACAGGAAATATCTAAAATTTCGATGATTACCCCGGAAGAAGAGACCACTCTTGCCCAGCGTATCAAGATGTTTACCCGTAATCCTGTAGATTCTCAAAG
>JANPMI010000171.1:0-5145 GCA_031422725.1 Chitinophagaceae bacterium
GTGGCTTCTGACAAGCTCAGCCTGACAGACGTTCTGCGATCGTCAACCTACGCATCAAGGTTGTCGAAGAATGGAAGGTTAATGAACGAGACGCCGATGTCACCCTGAGCTTGTCGAAGGGTGATTAACGTTACTTGATTCAGGCTTCGACAACCTCAGCCTGACAGCATTCTGCGACCGCCAACCTACTTATCAAGGTTGCCGAAGAATGGAAGGTTAATGAATGAAACGTCAATGTCACCCTGAGTTTATCGAAGGGGGATGAACGAAATAATGAATATGAAAACAGGTCATAATTATTATGTTTATATCGTTCAATGCAGTGATGAGCTGTATTATACTGGTGTAACCAATAATCTTGAAAGAAGATTATGGGAACATAATACAGGATATGTTACCGACTGTTTCACTTTTAAAAGAAGACCCGTTGAATTAAAATACTACGAACATTTTTACAATATCAACAATGCTATTGCATGGGAGAAGCAGATTAAAGGCTGGTCAAGAAAAAAGAAAGAAGCATTGTTTAAAAATAACTGGGAAGAAATAAAAAAACTTGCAAAATCAAAACCACATTAAAGAATCACCCTTCGACAAGCTCAGGGTGACAGCTGAATAAATTTCAACATCCAACTTTGAATCGTCAGCACATGATACAACAACTCGAATCCACTCAAGAGTGGGACGTTTGTATCATTGGCGGAGGCGCAACCGGATTAGGCACTGCATTAGACGCAGCCTCAAGAGGTTTAAAAACAATTTTATTTGAGCAGCATGATTTTGCCAAAGGCACATCTTCCCGTAGTACCAAATTAGTGCATGGCGGTGTCCGTTATTTACAACAAGGCAATATCAAATTGGTGATGGAAGCGTTAAAAGAAAGAGGTCTGCTGATGAAGAATGCGCCACACCTGGTACATAATCAAAAGTTTGTTATTCCCAATTATCAATGGTGGGAAAAACCATTCTATGGCATTGGCATGAAGATTTACGATAAGATGGCCGGTAAATTAGGATTAGGCCCTTCCCAATTCTTATCTAAAGAAGAAATATTGCAATTAGCACCTACGCTTGATGGAGAAGATTTAAAAGGTGGTGTATTGTATCATGACGGGCAATTTGATGATGCAAGATTAGCCATCAGCATTGCGCAAACAGCAGCACAATATGAAGGAATACTGCTTAATTATTTTCCTGTGACAGGGTTTTTAAAAATGCAACAAAAAATTTGTGGTGTATGGGTGAAAGATTTTTTTACTGGTAAAGACTATGAAGTAAAAAGCAAAGTGGTTATTAATGCTACGGGTGTTTTTACCGATGCAATTATGAAAATGGATGATGCAAAGCATGAAAACATCATCAACCCCAGCCAGGGAATTCATTTGGTGGTTGATGCAGCCTTCTTACCCGGTGATACTGCCATCATGATTCCGAGAACGGATGATGGCAGAGTTTTATTTGCCGTACCCTGGCATGATAAAATTGTATTGGGAACAACCGATACACCAGTTGGCAATATATCAACCGAGCCTGTCCCATTACAGGAAGAAATAGAATTTATCTTAAAACACATTGGCCGTTATCTCAGCAAAGACCCACAGCTGAGTGATGTGAGAAGTATGTTCGCCGGTTTGCGGCCATTGGTAAAAGCAAAGAGTAAAAAAACAGCAGCTCTGTCAAGAGACCATTTAATTACTATCGGGGATGCTGGTTTGATAACGATTACCGGTGGTAAATGGACTACTTACAGAAAAATGGCAGAAGATGTCGTTGACATTGCCATTCAGCATTATAATTTGCCGGATAAACTCTGTGTCACCAAAGAACTGATGCTGAACGGGCATGATAAACCAGTAGCCTCTCCTGGTACTGCCTCGTTGACAAATGAGGAATTAAAAGCCTTTATTAAAAAATCTGTAGAAGAAGAAATGTGCATGACAGTGGAAGATTTTTTATCAAGAAGAACAAGACAATTATTACTGAATGCCAATGAGGCGATTAAAGCAGCTCCTCTGGTTGCTAAGCTAATGGCAGAAGAAATGAACAAAGATGAAAACTGGATAAAAGAACAAATCAATAACTTTAATGTCATTGCGAACAACTACAAACCATAATCCCGATAGCTATCGGGAATAAACTAAAAACTTATGAGTCCATTCTTAGGTGAATTTGCCGGCACTGCTTTACTCATCATTATGGGTTGCGGGGTAGTAGCCAACGTTCTTCTTACAAATACAAAAGGTCATAACAGCGGATGGATAGTTATCACTTTTGGATGGGCCATGGCCGTATTCCTCGGTGTGTATGCCTCTACTAATTTGGGTGGCAGCGGCCATTTAAACCCTGCTATTACTATTGCTCTCACTGTATTTGGTGATTTTGACTCGTCGCTACTACCCACTTATATTGCTGCACAGTTCAGCGGTGCTATTGTGGGAGCAAGTATTACCTGGCTGGCTTACAAACAACATTTTGATGCCACCGCCGATAAAGATTTAAAGATGGCAGTATTTTGTAATTCTCCTGCTATCCGCAATGTTGGCTATAATCTTATTACCGAAATCATCGGGACATTTGTGCTAACGTTTGGAGCATTGGCAATGTCGAAACCAACTTCTACATTGGGTACATTAGATGCTTTGCCTGTAGGTTTATTAGTATTAGGCATTGGCTTATCGTTGGGTGGGCCAACTGGCTATGCTATTAACCCCGCCCGGGATTTAGGGCCCCGGATTGCACATTTCTTTTTACCGATACCGGGGAAAAGAGATAGTGATTGGAAGTATAGCTGGATACCGGTGGTAGGGCCTGTGGCCGGAGCTTTGTTGGCAGCGTATCTTTTTAAATTGTTGTAAAAATATAATTACATGAAAAAATATAATTTTCTTATTGTAACTCTTTTAATCACTTTTATTATGCAAGCCCAAACTCCTGAAGAACGATTGAAAGAAAAAGGAATCGTTCTTACCACTCCTTCATCGCCTGTTGCTAACTATGTAAATGCTGTAAGAGTTGGCAACCTGCTTTATCTTGCCGGCAAGGGTCCGGCAAAGCCTGACGGATCCTACATTACAGGCAAAGTCGGTAAAGACCTGACTATCGAACAGGGATATGAAGCTGCAAGATTAACAGCCATCAGTCATCTTTCAGTATTGAAAGCAGAGCTTGGTGATCTAAATAAAGTAAAACGTATTATAAAAGTGCTGGGTATGGTTAACTGTACCGATGATTTTAAAGACCAACCAAAAGTCATCAATGGGTATAGTGACCTGATGGTAGCCATTTTTGGAGAGAAAGGAAAGCATGCCCGGTCAGCAGTAGGGATGAATTCTTTACCATTGGGTATTGCGGTTGAAGTAGAAGTTATTGTGGAAATAGTGGATTAACTGATTAATCAGGACAAGCATGCAAAATAGCTGCTCAAATACTTTTATATTTAGATGAGTTTCGAAAAATTAAATAACTATTTTAATATTTATAGCGAGCATGAAATAATTTCTTTTCATTTAAACATGCTGCACCAGCTAGATGAAAATATTATTATCTTTTCGTCTTTAACAGCTGCATTGAGAGATGCTAGGCAGAACACTGGAAGAAATTTGGAAACAGGAGAAGATTTAGATTCAAATAAGAATGAAAAAAGTGGCAACTGGCTTGGGGCTATTGGATATTTAATTATTCTCGATCAGATTGGAAAATGTTATAAGCCAAAAAAATCTATTCAATACAAAGATCTAAGCCCTATTCAACGGAGTTTAAAATATTTTACCCATCACTCTGATTTGGAAATAAATGCCATATATGCTTTACGTAATGGATTTGCCCATGATTATAGTACTTCAAACTCTAACGCAAAATATGTTTCATACCAACATCAATTTACCCTGTTGGGGTTTAGATCAAGAAAAATAGTTAGGCTGCCTCAGAAGCAATGGAATGGCTTCTCAGATAATAAGACAAAGGAAAATATGACAATAATAAGCCTCCCTTAATTGGGGGATTTAATTGAGGGTGTTGTAAAAAAAGTAATCGATTATCACAAAAAATCTTCTTTAGAAATACTATTAAAAGGCGGAGTTAAAGAAATTAAAGCTAGATATCTTCAATATTCATATAACGAGAAAAACAATCAATAGTAGGGCTGAATGTCATGCATTACAAACATCCACAATCACCTCACAAGCTTTTCTCATTTGTTCTTCCGAAATAATCAACGGCGGCGAAATCCTTAAACAATCCGAAGCAAATAAAAACCAATCTGTCAGCACACCTTCAGCAATACAGGCATCTATTATTTTCTTATTGGTTTCAAAAGAATCAAACTCCACCGCCATCCATAAACCAAAAGAACGAATGGCTTTTATTTTTGGATGAACGAGTAAGGAATGAAATAGTTTTTCTTTTGCAGCAACGGTATCAATCATGGAGAACGGAACTCCGTTCCGTTCATTATCAGACGGAACAGAGTTCCGGCTTCCGAGGAGCACCTTCATCGCCGCCATTCCCGCCGCACAGCAAACCGGATGACCTCCAAAAGTTGTGATATGCCCCAGCACTGGGTTATCCGTAAAAGCATCCATCAGTTTCTTATCTGCAATAAATGCTCCCAGCGGCATGCCACCACCCAATGCTTTACCCAATAATAAAATATCCGGAAAAATATCAAAATGTTCAAAGCCCCATAATTTTCCGGTGCGGCCAAAGCCTGCTTGAATTTCATCCAATATCAATAATGTTCCTGTATCGGTACATTTTTTACGTAATGCCTGCATCCATTCCTTGCCCGGAACAATTATACCTGCTTCGGCCTGTACTGTTTCTGCAATGACACAGGCGGTCATTTCTGTCATTTCATTTAATGAGTCAAAAGAATTGTATTCCAGGTGCAGCACATCCGGCAGCAGGGGACGAAAAGCATTTCTCCAGTACTCATCCCCCATTACACTCAATGCACCTTGTGTGCTGCCGTGATAAGAATTATTGAAAGCAATAATTTGTGTTCGGCCTGTTGTTCTTTTGGCCAGCTTCATGGCTCCTTCTACAGCTTCGGCGCCGGAGTTGGTAAAATAAACGGAGTTAAGAGATACCGGTAAATTGTCCGTTAGCAGTTTGGCATATTGCACCTGTGGTGCTTCTATAAATTCG
>JANPMI010000172.1:0-2960 GCA_031422725.1 Chitinophagaceae bacterium
GACAAGCCTTCGGTCATACAAAAAGGCCTTGCCGAATCAAAAAAATATCCTTTGTTATATAAGGACAAAAATGTCCTGCACAGGTTAGAATAACCGCTGTTTCATAGCTTCATACAAAATGATCCCGGTGGCAACAGAAACGTTGAGTGAATCAAAGTCACCTGCCATCGGTATTTTTATTCTTTCATCACATATTTTCATCAGTGCCGGATAAATACCTTTGTCTTCGCTGCCTATTACAATAGCACAGGGTTCATTAAAATTTACATCAGCAATGTTTTTAGCAGCCTTCATTTCGCTGGCAAAAACTTTTATACCATTCAAATGGAGTTCATCAACAGCTTTCATTAAGCTATTGACACGGCAAATTGGAATTTGCTCTAATGCTCCCGCTGAAGTAAGGATGGCATCTTCGTTTAAAGCCCCCACTCCTTTATCAGGAATAATGATGGCATGTACTCCGGTGCAATAAGCCGTTCTTGCAATACCGCCAATATTTCTTATGTCTGTAATACCATCAAGCATCAGGAATAAAGGAACTTCTCCACTTTCAGTCACTAACGAAATAACATCCTGCAGGTTCTGATACTGCACTTTTGCTATCTGTGCCACGCATCCTTCATGGTCGGTTACATTAAAGCCATTTAGTTTGGCAACGGGAACATAGTTAACGGGTACACCTTTTTGCAAAGCCAGCCCTTTTATTTCATTAACATCCGGCCCCTGTGCTTTTCCATCCAGGTATATCCTGTCTAATTGCGGACCCGATTGTAACGATTCTATCACGGCCTTACGGCCAATTACAAGAGTGCTTTTCTTAGGCCGTTGTTGTTGTCGGTAATTTTTCACTTTGCAAATTTAAGTAAACAAAAACCCCGAACGATTTTCCAATCTTTCGGGGTCTAAAGCCCCTTCATGCGGAGGGGTTGGAAGATGCCTATTTCAATCCAAATGCTTTTTTCACCTTCCCAACATAATCTAATTTTTCCCAGGTAAACAATTCCACTTTTTTAGTAATTGTCTTTCCATCAGGAGAAGTAAATGTTTTTTCTACTATTTCCGGCTTGCGACCCATGTGACCATAGGCTGCAGTTTCGCTGTAAATAGGATTACGAAGCTTCAGCCGCTGCTCAATAAAATAGGGACGCATATCAAATACACTTTCCACTATTTTACTGATTTCGCCATCAGTCAGTTTTATTTTCGAAGTCCCGTATGTATTTACATTGATACTGGTAGGCTGCGCCACACCAATGGCATAAGAAACCTGTACCAACACTTCGCTGCATAAACCGGCAGCTACTAAATTTTTTGCAATATGTCTTGTAGCATACGCCGCACTCCGGTCAACTTTAGATGGGTCCTTTCCACTGAAAGCACCACCACCATGTGCACCCTTACCACCGTAAGTGTCAACGATAATTTTACGGCCTGTCAATCCCGTATCGCCATGTGGCCCACCAATTACAAATTTTCCTGTTGGATTAATATGATATTTGATATCAGCATTAAACAGTTTAGCATACTTCTTATATCTTGTTTTGATTCTTGGAATCAAAATATTTATTACATCACTTTTTATTTTTGCCAGCATTTTAGCTTCCACATCAAAATCATCATGCTGGGTTGATATTACTATGGCATCAATACGTACTGGCTGGTTTTTATCATTGTACTCCAGTGTTACCTGGCTTTTGGCATCAGGACGCAGGTAAGGCATTTTTGAATTTTTTTCTCTGCGTATGGCTGCTAATTCTATCAAGAGATTATGTGCCAGGTCCAATGCCAGCGGCATATAATGTTCTGTTTCATTGGTGGCATAGCCAAACATCATTCCCTGGTCGCCTGCTCCCTGCTCCTCTTTTTTCTTTTTATCAACACCCTGATTAATATCGGCTGACTGTTCATGAATGGCAGACAATACCCCGCAGGAACTTGCTTCAAACATATACTCACTCTTGGTATATCCGATTTTACGGATTACACCACGGGCAATTTCCTGCACATCCAAATAGGCTTTCGATTTCACTTCTCCTGCCAATACTACCTGCCCTGTAGTTACTAATGTTTCGCAGGCTACTTTTGATTGAGCATCGAAAGCAAGAAAATTATCAATCAGCGCATCGGATATCTGGTCAGCTACTTTATCAGGATGTCCCTCACTTACAGACTCTGATGTAAATAAATACGGCATGTATTAAAAATTTTGAGGTGCAAAGATAAGGGTGCAGGCACAACGAAAAAAGCCCACCCTTGTAAGTTGATGGACTTTTGAACATATCTTGATAACTATTAGCTGTATTACAGCTTGGAATAAATCAGCCGCAATCTCATTCGCTGCGTGGGATGATTGCCTCCTCCCACTCTTATTCTTCCTTTAACAATTGTAGGATTAACGAAAAATGGAAAGACCTGGTCAGTTCCAGGGGGTATCCCATAGCTTTCATTAACATTGAATGGAGCAAATAAACGAAGATCATACAAGGTTTGTGTACGATTCAATACATGCTGTACATAGCGGGATACATTAAACTTCCATATTCTGATTTTATTACCGCCGGCATCAATACTGTTTTGAGGCAGACTTCCGAAACTACGAAAGTCAAACCCGGTTGGAGTATATTGAAAGTCGTAAGGTATGGTACGAAATTTATAATTCCTGGTAATTGTTGGATCTGAAGCGTCCAGGTGCAATAATTCAGGAGCTCTGAAAAGAGTGTCCGAAGGATGATAGAGCTGTTCCACTATTAATTCGGCCCGGTGAATTAAACGGTTATTCAGGGTACCCAGAGCAGGTATTTTTAATATGGCAAAAGTGCCCGGTGTATTCTGAATATACACTACAGGATCCTCTATTGCATTGTTTACGGTTGTAATTAATGGGGTGCTACTATAATCTCTTTGTATATAATTAGCAGATGCACTTGCACCAGGATCTAATGCAGAATTACCGTTGAAAC
>JANPMI010000173.1:0-3838 GCA_031422725.1 Chitinophagaceae bacterium
AGTCGGGCCCGTGTCTCAGTGCCCGTGTGACTGGTCGTGCTCTCACACCAGTTACTGATCGCAGGCTTGGTGGGCCGTTACCCCGCCAACTACCTAATCAGCCGCACAGCCATCTTCAAGTGATAAATCTTTAATATTAAAGAGATGCCTCTTCAATATACTATGGGGTATTAATCCAAATTTCTCTGGGCTATTCCCCGCTCGAAGGAAGGTTCTGTACGTGTTCCGCACCCGTTTGCCGGTCGCCATCAACCGTATTGCTACAGTCATGCTGCCCCTCGACTTGCATGTATTAAGCCTGCCGCTAGCGTTCATCCTGAGCCAGGATCAAACTCTCCATTGTAAATGTTTTGTTTGATACTGACAGTATTAATCTTAAAAAAATTAATGTGTCAATTCGAAATGTTATTCGCTTGACTTACCTTTTTGTATTTACCCCGGTGGTACCGGGATAAAGTGCTATTGTTTCCCAACTTTCAAAGATCTTTCGGCCGTTTACTGCCACCCTTTTTTATAAGGGAGTGCAAAGGTAAGGGCCTATTTATTTCTACCAAATTTTTCATCGTCTATTTTTCAATAAAATCTGAATCTTTTGGGGTGAAAATCAATTTGTTTTGTGAAGAACTGACTCCTTTTTTTTGGAGCGGACGGCAAAGGTAAGGGTTTGTGTTTTACCAGCAAACTTTTTCACTCCCTTTTGTTCACATTTGCCTCACAGTATGGTTATCTTATTCAGAGATCTATTCCGTTTTATTTGAACGGGCGGCAAAGGTATGGCTGAGAGTTTAACTGCCAAATAATTTTTGGAACAAAATTGTTAATGATCAATGAAGTATCCTATCGCATAAATTAAAAAGAAGTTAGCTGATATAACTTATTCTATATGTATGAAGTCCCAAATAGCATCGGCCATGACTGAGAAGATGAATCAGTATCAGGTTTATATGTACCCGGGAACACCAAATATCCAGGGCCTTCTGATGCTTTCTTTATATAAAACCGATACCCGGGAATGTATTTTTCATCAATTGGCTTTATTTCATCGTTAATAAAATAGATATCAATGGGCTTATCAAGCCCCTTCAAAAGGTGATAGACTGCATTTTGCAAATTACCATCACCTCCATTCTGTCTTTTTTTCAGAGTCTTTAAAAAGAGCAGATAATAATTTGGCACTGTTATCCATTCTATTATTTGATTTCTTTCCCATAATAATCCCGTCGGTGTCGAGGTAAACACCCGACGGACGTACCCTGTAGAAGCTTGGTGAGTCCACATTGGGTTGGTGTAATACCCAGATACGGATACTACTTTTTAAATACCCGAGCTTTTCAGCAATGGAGGTTTGTGCTAAAGATATTTCGCAGGTAAAAAAAATTATAAGTAACAATAAATCCTTTTTCATTGAGGGTTATTTATTTAATACCGATTATGCGTGCAATTCTGGCGGTCTTACTTAAAATATACCCGTCATCATTATCGGCCGGATCGTCGGACCTGAAAGCGGTAGCGATTTTTTTCTGCTCTGCTGATGTAAACAAATTGACGATTTCATCAAACGTCCCCCTGGACTGGATGGCAGATGCATCAGTTACAGTTTGTAATGACTTTTTAAAAGACGCCGCATCCGCACTACCAAATTGTAATCCGCTCATAAAAGAAAAAATGGCTAAAGGGAAAATGGTATTTTTAGCTTCAACAGATCCGGGGTTATCTTTAATGTATTGTACATTTTTATCACCGAGCATCATCAAGCATATGTTTTGAATAAAAAATGCAGTTTTTAATTGTGGTTTAACAGTTAGTATTTTTTTTCCATCATATAATATGGCTTCTGCAAATTTTGAAATTCCGAAAGCCCTTATAAATTGGTAAAAGAAAATACCCAGATAAAGATCATTCTGAAAATAATGATAGCTAATATCATGGGTTTTATCTCCTTTGATTTCAAAGGAATTATAAATGACCCAATTTTTAGTGAACTGATCTACCAATTCAGATATAGGTGGTATTGGTTTCCCTACATCATCTGCATTAAAGCCCATATATTTATCCCGGAGACTATACCTTTGTATTGGTAACCGGGCTCCTTCATCCGATGTGGCAACAAGATCAGCTTCGACTACCGGCAAATAGAAAACCCTGCCATCCTGCAGCCATTCAAACACTTCGCTTTTATATTTATCACTATAATAAAGTAAAAAAGCGTTTGCTATTGCCTGATTTTCTATTCTGCGCCGGTCACTTTGCGCATAACCAACCTTTACAGAATTTCCATCAGATGTGAAATCATTTAAACTGAGACTTATTTTAACAGGACCATAATCTTCCAGGGCCAATTGAACAATAAGTGAAATCAATACTTTTTTTACTTCCTCCAAAGAGGAATGTTTTATCAGGCTTTCGCCGATTACAATCGTTCTCCCATAAACCTGGTCTTTAAAAACTCCGGGGGTAACATACTTGTATGTTGTACCTAAAACTGTGACCGTTTTATAATAAAACCTATACTCTTGCAAATATTCATCAGTTATCCCCTTCGTATCATTAATAAAACAGATTTGAATTTTTCTGCCAGAAAGTCTTAGTGCCTGGTAAATTGTTTCCTGGAATTTAACATCTGCTGCTGATTTTGTTATTGATTTAGAAGGGGTGATTAAAATAGATTTAAACAATGCGTCAACCAATTGGGCTGAACGGTCCATTCCGTCATTGCTATTGGTACCGAAAAGCAACTGTGATCCCCGGTTGATGATAAAATCACTTATTAAAGTTTGAATTTCAGCAGGTTTTTTATTTGGCTCCTGTAAGTACTGAATATCAATAAATGATTTGAGGTAAGGCCCATATACACCAACGCCAACCCCCATAAACTGACCAGCTGCATTTATTGTTGAAAAAATTGTTATTAAAATAGTAACAATAAAAGATTTCTGATTCATAGTACCAATTTTAGGATTATTAATTATTGTACCTCGTCCACTTTTATGTTTAATTGTGATGTTCTGATCCTTCCCGACTTCACATTAGTGCTGCCCTTGACCCATTCAACCTGATATTCAAATTCCGATTCGTTTTCCGGCAACAAGTAATCCATTGATACCGAGGTAACGCCTTTGCTGATATTCATACTGGTTTGTTTCATTTGCTCCTGGCCGGCCAGTTTGTAGAATATCCTTACTGTTATTGCCCTGATATTATTTTCTTTCAACTTATCAGGGTCTGCTGTAAACTCAACGCTATATTTTTTTACCGGCGCACTAAGGGGTACAACCGGCTGGTCGGATGCTATCCAATCAGTCTGTACAGTAGCTCCCCCGAAAAAATTCCAAGTGGTTTTATATTCATAATTCAGCCAGTTGCGGCGGTTGTCATCCCCAGTCATCCATCCATAAAGCATCCGGAAACTGTTGGCATTGCGGGTAAAATTAAACCGATCCACCCTTACCTCTTTGGTGGTGATATCGCCGCCGGCATGTTTTTTCCGGATCATTACAGTCACATAATTAACATAATTGATAAACTCATTGCTTATCTCCCCGTCGAGAAAACAAACTATTTCCCGCTGTACATACAGGGGATCGAATGTGTTGATTTTTTTATAACAACCTTTGCAATTTACTTTTCCAATATTGTCACCAAAAGGCTCTGCTAAAGTGGTAGTGAAATATGTTTTTTTGGAAACACTATATTGCCCGCTATGGCGTATTTTTTTTTGCTGATAAGAGGCTACCACAGCAATGGAGGGAATTTCCTGTTCCTTTTTCTTTTCCGGTTCCACCATTGGTAAATCCTCGATGGGTTTATCAGCATTCCTATAGTTTTTAGGATCGCTGAA
>JANPMI010000174.1:0-2824 GCA_031422725.1 Chitinophagaceae bacterium
AACTATAATTATATTGGGTAACCGGTTTAACCGGGCTATATATGGCACTGCTCTTCTTTGTTATGATATTTTCGGCGATTACCAACAGGGAAAAGTGGAAGATGCAGATGAAATTGACAGCCTGAAAACTACACTGCTTAACCCTCCGGCACCAAAGTCAGCTAAAAAGAATAAAAACTAATAAGGAATAATTTGAAAAAGTCACGCAGAGTACACGGAGAACGCAGAGAGTTCAAAAAATTATTTAATAAATTTTCTCTGCGCTAACTCTTTATCTCCTGTTCTCTGCGCTTAATCTGAGAATTGTTTCCCACCTTTAAGGCCGGATGAAAATATTTTCAGCAGAAGAAATAAGACTTTGGGATCAATACACTATTGAACAGGAGCCAATATCTTCCATCAACTTAATGGAAAGAGCAGCTGGTAAATGTGTGGAATGGTTAATACAGGAATTTCCTGATGCAGCATCGTTTGGTATTTTCTGTGGCAAAGGAAATAATGGTGGCGATGGATTGGCGATTGCCAGGATGTTAATGAACCAGGAATATTTAGTTACGGTATATATCCTGGATCCGGTAACTATCGGATTGGGTCACAAAGGCACTGATGATTTTCAAACCAACCTTGCCCGGCTGCATAAGTTGCCAAATCCTGCTATTCATTTTATACAATCAGAACAAAGTTTTTACCCCTTTCCTGAAGGACAAATCAATATTGACGCATTATTTGGTTCGGGATTGAACCGAAAATTAGAAGAGGTCACGGCAAATCTTGTTGAACATATTAATAAGTCTGGTCGTGAAATCGTTTCCATTGATATTCCCAGCGGTTTGTTTGTTGACCGCTCTTCAAAAGATAACTTAACTATACATGCAACTCACACCCTGACTTTTCAATGTTACAAACCGGCTTTTCTTTTTGCAGAAAATGAGGAAGCAGTTGGTGAAATACATATTCTTGATATTGGATTGCATACAGATTTTTATCAATCAGTTCATAATAAGTTTGAATTAGTTGATGATACGATTATTCATTCTAATCATAAACCAAGAAAAAAATTTTCACATAAGGGGAGTTACGGCCATGCGTTACTGGTAGCGGGAAGTTATGGTAAAATCGGCGCTGCTGTTTTATCTGCCAAAGCCTGTATGAGAAGCGGCGTTGGTCTCCTCACCTGTCATATTCCAAAATGTGGTTATGATATTTTACAATCCACTGTTCCGGAAACAATGGTAATGACAGATTTTAACTCGTCGTTCAATACAAAAGTGGAAGATGACCTGACAAAATATGAAGCCATTGGCATTGGCCCCGGCATTGGCATTGCATCAGAAACAAAAATGATGTTACGGGAAATTTTTGATGCCTATCGCAGTCCTGTTGTGCTGGATGCCGATGCGTTGAATCTGTTATCATCACAGAAGGATTTATATAAGCTTATTCCTGCTGGTTCCATCCTTACCCCACATCCAAAAGAATTTGAAAGATTGTTTGGCGAAACAGCCAATGAGTTTGACCGGGTATTGCTGGCTTTGCAAAAAGCAAAAGAATTGAACTGCATTATTGTTTTAAAAGGTCATCATAGTTTCATCGCAACAACAGATGGAAAAGGTTTTTTTAATTCAACGGGTAATGCCGGCATGGCCACCGCAGGAAGTGGTGATGTGCTAACAGGAATATTGACGGGATTATTAGCACAGGGATATAGTTCTGTAGAGGCCGCTATTCTTGGAGTCTATGTTCATGGATTAGCCGGTGATATTGCAGCTGAGAAATTATCTATGGAATCGCTGGTTGCGGGGGATATTATCAATAACCTTAGCCAGGCCTTTATAAGAATTTCTATTGCTTGATGATTAGCGAACAAAACCCTGAATGGAGCGTCGCAACATTAGCCCAATCAGGGCTTTACAGTTGGCAACCAAAAAACAGAAACCAGAAACCAGAAACCAGTTTTCCCCTATCTTTGCCGCCCGGCGAAATAGCCGTTTTTTCTATTAATTTTTGATTAAGAATCATCTCTTATGGACAAATTGATTTATCTCGTTCCCATCATGGGCCTGATTGGTCTTCTTTACACTATCGTTAAATTCAGGTGGGTTGCAAAACAAGATGCCGGTACCGACCGCATGAAAGAAATCAGCAATTATATTGCTGAAGGTGCAATGGCTTTCTTGAAAGCCGAATGGAAAATATTGGGCTATTTCGTAGCCATCGTTGGTGTGTTGCTGGCGTTAATGGCTACCGCTAATCCTCACTCACACTGGTCTATTGCTATTGCTTTTGTAGCAGGTGCTGTATTAAGTGCTTTCGCCGGTTTTATCGGTATGAAGGCCGCAACAAAAGCCAATGTTCGTACTGCACAGGCGGCCCGTACCAGTTTAAGTAAAGCACTGAATGTATCATTCACCGGTGGTGCTGTGATGGGTGTTGGTGTAGCTGGTTTGGCGGTGATGGGACTTGGCGGTTTATATATTGTATTAAAACAAGTTTTTGCTCCGGATGCGGCAATCAATTCTGAAGAAATGTTCCGGACGATTGAAGTGCTGACGGGTTTTTCTCTCGGTGCAGAATCTATTGCCTTGTTTGCAAGAGTTGGCGGCGGTATTTATACCAAAGCTGCTGACGTAGGTGCTGACCTTGTTGGTAAAGTAGAAGCCGGTATTCCAGAAGATGATCCAAGAAACCCTGCTACTATCGCTGATAACGTTGGTGACAACGTAGGTGATGTGGCTGGTATGGGTGCAGACTTATTTGGTTCTTATGTAGCTACAGTTTTAGCAACAATTGTATTAGGTCAGCAAACACAAACATTTGGTGGCGA
>JANPMI010000175.1:0-12052 GCA_031422725.1 Chitinophagaceae bacterium
GCAGGTCTTAGTCCCCACTCCTTTCCCACTCCTTTCCCCCTACTTCCCTCTCACCCATTTAGGTTTTTGTTTCATCACTTTTTTATATACCGGGCAAGTTTCGGCATGTGCACCGGGCAAATAACCCGTACTCATTAAAAATTCATTCACAATCTCACCACCGGTAAACCGGAATGTTACTTTAAAAAGCTTCACCCATTCTTCTTTTGTTTTGGGATGGTGTTTATCTAACCAGCTTTTGAATGACCCTGCTTCTTTCTGAATTACTTTAATTGCTTTTGCATTATGTATAGCCGCTTCAATTTTCAGCCTGTTGCGGATGATACCGGCATCCTGCATCAGTTTTTCTTTTTTCTTATCAGTGTAACGGGCTACTTTATCGATATTAAAATTGTCAAAGGCGTTGAAGAAATTGTCTTTCTTTTTCAGAATTGTTTCCCAGCTCAATCCTGCCTGGTTTATTTCCAAAACTAATCTTGCAAACAACAGGTTGTCATCATCAATGGGAAAACCGTACTCATTATCATGATAATGACTGTGAACAGTGTCTTTTCCTTTATTCAGAACAAATTCGCAATAAGTGGTTGCCATACAATGAAATTGGCTCGAAAATAGATTAAAAATGTTTTGTCTGAAAACCGCTGCACCCCTATCTTTGCCGTCCGAAAAGTGATTGCTTCACTTCGTTCGCAAGGGAGTTTAGCTCAGCTGGTTCAGAGCATCTGCCTTACAAGCAGAGGGTCGGCGGTTCGAACCCGTCAACTCCCACTAAAAGATCTCAAATTGAGGTCTTTTTTTATTGGCTTACTGGTGGCTCCCACAATTCAATTTTGTTCCCTTCGTGGTCGAGAATCCATATAAATTTTCCATACTCTTCATCCATTGGTTCACCGACAATCGTTACCCCTTCCTCTTTCAACACAGCCATTAATGCAAATACATCTTTAACAATAAAATTTATCATCACCTGCTTTTCACTCGGTGCAAAATAATCGCTGTCATTTTTAAAAAATGACAGCACATTATTACCCGGCTTTTTACTGCCATCTTTATTCTCAAACTGCCAATCGGCATACACGGTTCCATTGAAGGCAATCCCCAAATGTTTTTCATACCAGGCCACCAATGCTTTTGGGTCATTTGCTTTTATAAAGGGGCCGCCGAGTCCAATTACTCTTTCCATAATCTTGATTTAGATTAAATATACAAAAACTTAAAATGTTTGATTAAGTACCAATATCAGGCAATAATTTTTACTTGTGCAACCGGATGATGGAGGGAAAAAAGATATACAAACTGACAATCCCGAAGAAACTATTTTCTTTCCCACAATAGCATCGCAAGCCAAACAGGATTAATTATAAAAACTCATTACTCGAGGCTGACGGTATATTTTCCAAGCATCCCATAAGCTGTAGTGTAAGAATTGGCGATAGCACTGACAGAAACAAAATAAGTTCCGGGAGTAAGTATAGTCGATGCATCCAGTGTCAGTGGATTATTTATTGTTGAAAGCAGGCTTCCCTGAGCATTATACACTTTTAAAATAAGATCTTCATCAGCACCCTGATTACCGGGGCCTACATTGAATGGAATTGCTGTTACAGTTTTTGTAGTGGTGATATTCACAGAAAAGAAATCAATATCACTGCTGTTATTCCTGATCCCGTTTACGGAACTGCTTAACGGGCTGGCATTGGTAATAGTATTTGAATAATCATCCGTTTTGTATCCGACAACAGAAGATATTACAGTAGGGTCGTCCTGTATAGTAGTAGAACTAACAGAGTTAGAACCCTTATGCCACAAACTGAGGTTCTGGCTATAAGCACAACCCATAATAGGAGCCCAACCTGTTTCACCACTACCCTGACCATAATTATATTCAGAAATTTTCACCCCATTCGCATCATAAACTGACATATGACGCAACCCCAGAGTATGACCGGCTTCATGAGATGCTGCCTCTGAAATATTTTTGACGTTGTAATTCAACAGGGATGAAAAAACAAAGCAGGGAGTTTCTGAACCATCTGTAAAAGAGCCTACCATTGCGGTTCCGCCTGCCTGGCCAAACCATTGCCAGGTTTCTGTTATTATCACCCGTGTCCTTTTATTAACATTTGCTGCATTATAAATATTTTCATCCGTAGTCACGGTCATGTTAAAAGGACTGTAATCATTGGAAAGCCTGTCAACGATAATGGCAACATTAGCGGAACTCAAATTAGCCGGTGCACAATTAATGGGTCCGCTATAATTCCATGATGTTCCGGACACTACCTGTCCGTCAAAATCCAAAAGGATTACTCCTGCTGAAGCCGGGGGTGGGGGGTTACCACGGGGGTTTCTATTTGCACCTTCTTCACTTAAAGGAGGACGATTGGTAAGATTGAATGAAGTCAATCCAAAATTACAAGTTTGTTTTTCTGCAGTTTGATCTTGTGTGTCGGAGACTAAAGTGTCCTTTTTTGAGCAGGCAGCAAAAAAAACTAACATGGGAATTAAGAGACGTTTCATAAATAGGGGAGTTTTTAATAAGATTACAACACTAACGATAGTCAGGCTTAGTTATTGCAATATAAATTTATTGGGCAATACATTCCTCAACATTCCCCGGAAAGATGTTTGAAATCAACAGAAAAATTTGGCAAAAAAATCCACTTAACAAATAAAACATATTAAAATAATATTGAATCAGGACAAATATATTATTGGTTTATCTATTTAACTCTGCTGATAGTCAGTCATCCAAAGAATACTCTCTGTCGTATTCACAGTCATGATTTTGCTTAATAAGTAAATTCCTCTATTTCGTGCCGTGTAGTTTTCAAAATAGACCGTGAATATTTTGGGGAATATTTATTTAAAAATATTTTTTAAATTTTCTACAATAACAAAAAATCATCCGTTTGCTTTGATGGTTTGAAATAGAAAGAGTGTTCATTTTAAGAGTATCACCGTATTCATTAA
Organism: Chitinophagaceae bacterium; assembly: GCA_031422725.1. GTDB lineage: Bacteria > Bacteroidota > Bacteroidia > Chitinophagales > Chitinophagaceae > JJ008. The sequence continues at coordinate 2,974 of JANPMI010000175.1, forward strand.
TGTGAGGCCTATATGTAATTTTTTATCTGTATATGTATCATTTTATCCCATATTATAAAATAAATGTATATTGTTTCTGTATATAAAGGCAGGCCCATAAAATACAAAGCCCGGATATATTCATACCAGGTTGAAATTGCTTTTTGTGTCGCTGAGTTGTAAGAATGTTCTGCCAGAGCTAATTGCTCTTACCGCCTGTTTAAAATTAAACCTCCGGTTCAGAATATCCGTATCAATTAATAATTTTTTACTTTTACTGCCAGATGCGAAATGTAAAAACAGACATACGAACTGAGAGCCTGGAAGAAACAGATGTACTCACACTTACAGAAGATACCTGCAACCTGGTAGTGTGGAATGACGATGTGAATACATTTGAGTGGGTGATTGAAACATTGATGGAGGTTTGCAGTCATAATAGGGAACAGGCTGAACAATGTGCCTATTTTATCCATTACAAAGGAAAATATGCAGTAAAAAATGGCAGCTATGATGACCTGAAACCTCAGTGCGATGCCATTACTGAACGGGGCATTAACGCCACCGTTGAAGTTACTGCCGGATAATCCCGTATTTATTCATGCCCCTTTTTGCACTTGATAATGAATTAGTTTTTCCACCCGTTCATTTGGCCGAACCAGATGGCTTATTGGCAATGGGTGGCGATCTCTCCCCCGAAAGATTACTGCTTGCATACCGCAATGGCATTTTTCCGTGGTATGAAAGTGATACTATTTTATGGTGGTGCCCTGACCCAAGATTTATTTTATTTCCTGATGAATTAAAAATCAACAAAAGCATCAAAACACTGCTGAACAGAAATGAGTTTGAGTTCACTACCAATAAAGCATTTGCAAAAGTCATACATCATTGCAAAAAAACAAAAAGACCTGGACAAGATGGAACATGGATAACGGATGAAGTGGAAAAAGCTTATGTCAAACTTCATGAATTGGGCTATGCCCACAGTACCGAAGTATGGAAAGACGGCGAATTAGTTGGAGGATTATACGGCATTAAACTCGGCAAAGTATTTTTTGGTGAAAGTATGTTCAGTAAAGTCAGTAATGCTTCCCGGTTTGCTTTTACCAGTTATATACAGCAATTAAAAGAAGAAGGTATTAAATTAATAGATTGCCAGGTTTATACAGAATACCTTGAAAGTATGGGTGCAAAAATGATTGAGAGAAAAGAATTTACTGCACTTTTGAAACAACTTATTCCCGGATAACATTTATCCTTTTCTCTTTCTAATAAACCATGCTTCCTTGAAATCACAACCCGCCCGGTGGCATGATTCACTTCCATTCTTATGATTACACACTTCCAAACATTTTTCACAAGCAGAATACAGCACCAACTCATTTTTTGAAAAATCAATAACAGGAAGTGAATCTACCTGGTACTGTTTCATCCACCGGAACCAGGCTGCATAATCTCCATCCTCTTTATATTTTTTTAACGAATCGGCAGTATAGATATATCTCGAAAAAAGTTTCTTGTACACTGAGTCTTCCCTTATCAGAAAAATCCTTATCCTTTCACGATAACCAAATATTTTATCCAAATTAAAATCCGGGTTATAGTCCAGCTCCGGCATATGGATGGGCTTCCCTAAATCAGCCGGGATACTTTTAATGAAAACCGAATCAGTTTCGTTTCGCTGCGCCATGGAGTAAAATGGACAGATTAATAAGAGGAGGATTAATTTTTTCATAAAAGTTTTTAAAATCAGCTACCCGTTAATTATTCTTTTATCCCGAACATACCAGGCAGGCCAGTATGCACACCCATTGCGGTGCCTGGGTTGGCCATTAAGCAGCCCTGCAGACATACAATAATGACAAGAGAACCTGACCACCAGTTCCTGTTTTGAAAAATCAAAGACAGGCAGGGAATCTTTCGGATATTTTGAGAATATTTTGTAGTAAAGTGAATCTGTACCTACGATATATTTATTAGAAGAGTTGTGCTGCGCTTCAAAAAATTTCGTGATTTCATAGCGGAACAACTCCGGCAGGTTGACCCATTTTTTATTCCTCCCTGGCAATGTGTCTATATCTGTATTATCTGTAAAAAAATCCATGAGATTTCTTCTTATAACAGGTTTCGCATCGCTGGTATTTTTTTTCTCCCGGATAAACCAGGCTTCCCGGAAACTACAGGCATTCCGGTGACATGGTTCGTAGTTATCACAATAAGCAATACATTGGGGACAGGCTGCATACACCAGCAATTCATTCTTTGAAAAATCAATGACCGGGATTGAATCGACATGGTGCTTTACCATCCAGTTGTACCACCAGGGATCACCTCCCGTATTCTTATGCTTCTTTAACGAATCGTCGTTATAACTGTACTTCGAAAAAAAATTCCGGTAGATGGAATCGGATCCAATAATTAAGACCTTTCTTCTTTCCTTATAATCTGTAATAACATCATATTCAAAATCAGAATAATCTCTTTCAGGTATATGAATGGGCTTGGTCAGGCTGTCCGGAATGCTTTTGAGAAAAGCAATATCATAGTCGCTCCGCTGTGCGTCTGCTAATAAAGGGCAAAATAACAAAAGGAAAAGCATCTTCCTCATAAATGGTTTTGAAAAAGATGCCTGTATCAAAATGATTACATAAAACTCTAAAACTTTGCCCCAAGATAATGCGGCAGCATGGCTCTCCAGGTGTTCCAGTCATGCGGCCACTCTTCTCCCCACACATCTAATTCATACCATATTCCTTTATCATAAAGAATTTTTGCAAATTTTCCGCTGGCGGCAGGGTCTTCATAATTTCCACTGCCGGTAAGAATATGAATATGCTTGCTTTGACGGATTTGTTCCAAAATATTATGGTCAGTCAGGTTTTGCATATAATGCCAGGGGCTGTTGAAATAAGCATCGTCATCAAAATATCCTTTGGTGTATTCTGATAAATCATACACACCACTCATAGCTATCACTCCATTAATCAGATCAGGACGTTTCAGAAATAAATTCATGCTGTGCAGGGCACCAAAAGAAGCTCCGCAGGTAATGACCGGGGTTTCCTGGCTCGTATTCGTTTTAATAAAAGGAACTACTTCATTGTACACATAATTATTCCACTGCTGGTGACGTAAAGATTTATCCCGGGGATTCATATTGTTGTTCAGCCAGCTTTCATTATTAATACTGTCAATGGAAAACACCCTGACTTTTCCGGCATCAATAAAGGGGGCCAAATGATCCATTAATTGAAAACGTTCATACTCCAGGTAGTCAGCAGCTGCTGTGGGTACCAGTAAAAGGGCAAACCCATAATCGCCATAGCTGGCAATGGGCATTTCTTTGTTGAGGGATGGGCTGTACCAGGTGGCTAATTCTCTTTTCATGCAGTTATTTTGATTGGTTTATATAATTATTGATGCCGGTGGTAGAACTAATTTATAACGAATATAATTTTAAATAATATAGTGCGGTAAGACAGTTTAAAAATGGATCCTGAACATTTCTAAAAAACCATTTTTAAAATAATAGTAAAAACTCTTGGTAATTTCAACAGGTAATATTACTTTAGATTTTCAGTATTTTTACTATTCAATAATTATTACACCTTTTATCCAGAAATCCCGGCAGATATCCTCTTGAATTCAGCAGTTTATTAACAGCCAACCTGATTATAGTATTTAGCAGCTGATTCAAGTCCGTTCGCTTAATGTCCAATTATACCTGTGAATACCCCTATTCCTGCAAAAAAGGAAATACCGGCAGGGTTACTACTTTTCTTATTCCATATGTATTGACTTAATTAACAACTGCAATGAGTAATGAAATAATCCGTATTCTACTGGTAGATGATCATAAAATTGTCCGTGATGCCTGGAAGATGATACTGGAAAATAATCCCCGGTTTGTGGTAATAGCTGATTGTGATAACGGACATACAGCAATTGCGCAGGCACAACAGCTTCTGCCTGATATTATGCTGGTAGATATAAATATGTCTCCGCTTAACGGCTTTACCGTTACAGAACAAGTTTTGCAAAAAATGCCGGCTATGAAAATTATTGGCCTGTCTGCCAATAATCAACCCCAATATGCAACCAGGATGTTAGCATTAGGTGCCCGGGGATATTTAACTAAAACTACTTCTGTAGAAGAAATCACTCATGGTATCCAGGAAGTTTATACAGGTAAATTTTATATTTGCGAGGAGATAAGAAGAAATATGCCTCCGGCTGAATAAAAAGGAGATTCATGATTAAAGAGAATGACGCAGGTGCCTGCCGGTAGTTTCTTCATCTACTTAAAACCCGGTAAATTTGCGGCCTTATGGAATTGTCAAAAAACTTCGATCACAAGGCCGCCGCACAAAAATGGTATCAGCACTGGCTTGATAAAAATTACTTTCATAGTGAACCAGACGGCCGTGAACCTTACACGGTAGTCATTCCCCCTCCCAATGTAACCGGTGTGTTGCACATGGGTCATTGTCTTAATAATACCATCCAGGATATATTGGTTCGCCGTGCAAGAATGCAGGGGAAAAATGCCTGTTGGGTGCCCGGTACCGATCATGCTTCTATTGCTACTGAAGCGAAAGTGGTGCAAATGCTGAGGGAAAGAGGAATTACCAAATCCTCACTGAGCCGGGAAGACTTTTTGAAATATGCCTGGGAATGGAAAGAGAAATATGGCGGCATCATTCTGGACCAGTTGAAAAAAATGGGTTGCAGTCTTGACTGGGAACGAACGAGTTTTACCATGGACCCTGATTATTATCAATCAGTAATCAGTGTGTTTATTGATTTATACAATAAAGGGTTTATCTATCGTGGTAAGCGGATGATAAACTGGGATGTGAAAGCCAAGACGGCGTTGAGTGATGAAGAAGTTATAAGAAAAGAGACACAACAGAAACTTTATCATTTGCGATACAAATTGGATATGCCCGGTGAAGAATACATCGTCATTGCAACTGTGCGTCCGGAGACAATAATGGGTGATACAGCCATTTGTGTGCATCCTGATGATGAACGATACAAACAGCTCCCTGGAAAATTTGCATTTGTTCCGCTGATCAATCGCCGCATCCCGATTATTACTGATGAATATGTAACAATGGATTTTGGAACCGGGGCTTTAAAAGTAACGCCGGCGCATGATACAAATGATAATCAACTGGGGCAAAAACACAAGCTGGAAGTGGTTGATATATTTAATGAAGACGGAACACTGAATGAAGCAGCCCAGATATATATCGGTGAAGACCGTTTTGAAGCAAGAAAAAAGATTGCGAAAGAACTGCAAGAAAAAGGTTTTTTGTTAAAAACAGAAGACTATACCAGTGAAGTTGGTTACAGTGAAAGAACTGATGCGGTGGTAGAACCAAGATTATCATTGCAATGGTGGGTGGATATGAAAAAAATATCCGGGCCTGCATTGACTGCAGTGATGGATGATGAAATAAAATTTTACCCTGCTAAATTTAAAAATCTCTATCGCCATTGGATGGAGAATATTAAAGACTGGTGTATATCAAGACAACTTTGGTGGGGGCACAGGATACCGGCATGGTACGATGCAGAAGGAAGATTTGTAGTTGCCGAGAATGAAGAAGAAGCAAAGAAAATATTCAATACAAAATATTCAACAAGTAATGTTCAATTAAAACAGGATGAGGATTGTTTGGATACCTGGTTCTCTTCATGGCTTTGGCCTTTTGAAGTGTTTAAAGGATATAGTAATCCGGACAATAAGGATGTAAACTACTACTACCCCACCAATACCTTGGTGACAGCACCGGAAATTATTTTCTTCTGGGTGGCAAGGATGATAATGGCAGGTTATGAATACAAAGGTCAAAAGCCTTTTAATGAAGTTTATTTTACCGGTATCGTTCGGGATAAACAGGGAAGAAAGATGAGCAAAAGCCTTGGCAACTCTCCTGATTTATTAAAAATGATTGAAGATGAAGGGGCTGATGCTGTTCGTTTTGGCATTATGATTTCTTCCCCGGCTGGTAATGATCTGATGTGGGACCAGGCCAGTAACGAACAGGGAAAGTTCTTCATTAATAAAATATGGAATGCTCTGAAATTAGTCAGGAGTTGGGAGTCAAGAGTCGGGAGTCAGGCCACATCAAATGATTTCGCCATTCTGTGGTTTGAGAATCGTTTGAATGAAGTAAGAATAGAATTAGATACCCAGTTTAAAGATTTCCGATTAAGTGAGTCGTTGAAAACAATCTATTCTCTCATCTGGGATGATTTCTGCAGCTGGTATTTGGAATGGGTAAAGCCCGGTTTTGAACAACCCATTGAGAAAGCTGTGTACGAAAAAACGGTTGGGTTCTTTGAAGAATTAATGCAATTGCTTCATCCGTTCCTACCTTTCATTACAGAAGAGATTTATCATCAACTTAAAGAAAGGGATGATGATTTAACTGTAAAACAATTACCTGCCGCAGTTTCAATAGACGAGAAAATATTGAAGAATGGGAATCTATTAAAACAAGCAATAACATCAATCAGAGATGCCAGAAATAAAAATCAGATTAAACCAAAAGAGACGATTGAGCTTTCTATTGAAACAGATGAAATAGAATTATATAAATATTTTGAAAGTATTTTGTCCAAACAAGTTAATGCAGAAAAAACTCATTATTCCCTAAAAGCCGAAACGGGGAAATTCACTCTTACAGGTAGCGATATAAATCCTAAGGTTAATACGAATCAACAAGTCGGAACAGGAATGTTTACTCTTTTAGGCAACGATGTAAAATTTCACATTAAGACAAATCAACAAATTGATTCAACAGTACAAAAAGAGCAACTACTAAAAGATCTTAACTACCTGAAAGGATTTTTAGTTTCAGTAGAAAAGAAACTTAGCAACGAAAAGTTTGTTCGAAATGCTAAACCAGAAGTAATAGACAGTGAAAGAAAGAAAAAAACAGATGCGGAAGAAAAGATTAAAGTGATTGAGGAGAGCTTAGCTTCATTATAGTTGCGAGACTTCGGTTCAAGTATTTCTAAATCCTGTATAAAAAATCGTAACCAAACCGACCTGACTCGAAACTCGTAACTCAAAACCTGAAACTTATCTTGGAATGATATTAACCGGCAAAATAAACTCAAATCTTGTTCCCTGGAAAAGATCAAACTGGTCCCGGTCTAATAACCGGCTCACTCTGAACCCAAAAGTCAATGGATACTGATTCCACCAACGGGTGTCAATAAAAATTTCACCCCCAACACTTCGCTGATCCCTTGTTTGAGTTTTGTTAATGGAATAAACTTTAGTGAAATCATAAAAAATGTTAGCCCTGACCCGCTGCAGGTATAATATATTACCGAAACCCCAGTCAGGATAAATTAACGGCGCATGATAATTGGCAGACAATCTCCACATCCGGGAAAAATACCGTCCGGTATATCCTCTTGAATAAGCAAACCGGTTGCTGAAAGATAACTGGTTAAGTGTGTCCCGTTGCTGAAAAGAACCTGTTAACAGCAGATTATGCGTAGAAAGCAAACCGGGTACATACAGTGTACCATTCCCTATATACTGGTAGCCATCATATTTAGTAATGATATGCCGGTGTCCAAAGAATAACGAATAAGCAAACCTGGGATAAATATGCTGGGTTGCCCGCTGTACCTGCTGACTCCATGATAAAGAATGAGAAAGGTAACTGAAAGAAGTGTTGCCGAGTGAATCTTTAAAGAACCCGGTATTAAATTCATTTCTCCGCACATAGAAACTACTGATATTAAAATTCTTAAACGTTTGTCCACTGGTAAAACTAAGTGGTACACTCAACCCTATCCTCGAATCCAATTGCTTCCATTTGCGAAGTTTATTTGCAGTTATGCCTTCCCGGTCAAAAGTAAATTCTGTACCAAGGTTCAGGTAAGGAAACCATGCTCCATACACGGCATTAATTCCAACTGCATTTGTTTTATCGTTTTGATTGTACGAATAGTATAATTCTGTTTGCAATGTATTCAGCACATTTTCTCCATACACTGAAAAAGTAAATACCGGGTCGAAATAATAAGGCCGCCAGCTGTGAAAGTTGAGCAGCCGGGTTCCTTTTTTATATTTACTCACGGGGAACTGCCGTTGAGGAACTTTATTAAGTAAGATATCACCGAACTCCTGTGTATGGCTTACAGTATATTTTTCAGTAAGATTGTCCGTTGCAGCCGCAGTCACTTCATTCCACACTATATCCTTCTCCGTTATTTGTTTTAACTGGTAGCCTTCGGCAGTAAAAGCCGACCAGGTTATTTTACCATTGCCCACATTAACGAAATAATTTCCGAGGGGGCCATCAGAGATTTTAAAAATCTTCCGGTCACTCATTCGCAATGCAAACACATCATCGTTGCCGCCATAGTTGGCAGTAAAATAAATGATGCCATTATTTACACAGGGATATCCCACTACATTAAAGGAAGGGTTCGTCAGGCGGGTGGTATTACCTGTGGCAATTTCTGCCGTAGCCAATGCCATTTTTCCATCTTTTAGCCGGACAGCAGTAACTAAAGAGTTTTCATCAATAAATTTTGGGTCGGTGAACAAACTAATCTCAGACGAATGAATAGTTTTTATTACCTGCCCGTTGCCGGCATCCAGTATATGCAATTCGCTTCTTCCATCAGCCGCTATCTGAACAGCTGCCACTTTTGAACCATCTGCCGAAATATCCGGTGTAAAATATTTCGACTTTTTTGTCAGGGTTTGTTGCTGCCCCGTTTGTACGTTCAGCAATTTTAATACACTATAATCTCTCCAGCCCCAGCGGGAATCTTTCTCATAAGCAGCATATACAATCTTTCCGTTCCGGTAGCTGAATTGTTCATCCGTCGAAATATCTTTCACTCTTAGCTTATGCTCGCCTTTTGCATCTTTGATATAAAAAGCAGCCCGGTTGCGGTAACCATCTTTCAGGTAAACCAAAGAATCACTGCCGGCACTGTAAGGAAAATAATAATTGTTTACATAATTTTTTTTAACGGGGGAAAGATACTCATCATTTTTATCTTGTCTGTCACCCTGAGTTTGGCGAAGGGTCCCTTTATAAAAATCAAAAGC
>JANPMI010000176.1:0-7157 GCA_031422725.1 Chitinophagaceae bacterium
GTAAATGAATACCCGCCGCTTCTGCCATCCGTACCATTTTTAATGCTTTAAAAATTCCACCGGATTTGCCCAATTTAATATTCATATAATCACAGGCACCCAGTTTTATCAACCGCTCAGCATCATGTTCATCACCACAACTTTCATCTGCCATAATGGGGATCGGACTTTCTTTTTTTACCCTGGGCAGTTCCATAAAAGCCCAACGGGGTATTGGCTCTTCACAATGCTGAATGTCAAATTGTGCCAATGCTTTTAAAGTAGTAATTGCTTCTTCCACATTCCATCCCTGGTTGGCATCAATACGTACAGGAATTTCATTGCCCACGGCTTCACGAACAGCTTTTATTCTTTCTACATCTGTTTTTCCATTTTTACCAAGCTTCACTTTTATAGCCGGGTAACCTTTTTCTTTTATTTTCAAAGCATCGGCTGCCATTTTTTTTGGCTCACCGATACTGACCGTATAATCAGTGATGATTGTTTTATTATTCTCTCCACCAATAAATTTATATAGTGATACTCCTGCATGTTGCGAAGCAATATCATACAAAGCCATATCAAATGCACTTTTGATACTGCTGTTGCCATAAATAATTTTGTCCATCAGCCCGATACAATCTTCAATCTCTAAAGGATTTTTTCCTTTCAGGGCTTTGGCAAAATATTGACCTACTATAAAACAGGTGTCCTGGCTTTCGCCATTAATTGGCATATAGGGACTGCATTCACCAAACCCAACAATGCCCTGCAGGGTTATTATTTTTATCACCACATTTTCTGCATGGGTATCTGTACCTAAGGAAGTGGTAAAGGGTTCAATCAATGGAATAGAAAGCTTGTATAATTCTACCTGCTGTATGGTGAGTTTGTTAATCATTAGTATAAATTATGGGATTAATAAAGATAATATCTTATTCCTGTTTGGTCTGGCCTTGTTTTTGTCATTCCCTCCCGTTAATTGCCGGTATGATAGAATGATTTTATAATTTTAAGATACCAAACAGGTGATAAAAACGTTTTATAAGTTCAATTCCTATTTATGAAAAAACTATTGGCCATTTGCACTTCCCTGCTTTTATTGACAGCTTGTAACAAAAAGGTAACCGAGCTGCCACCCGCCACACAAACCGGTGCGAATACTTTTGGCGCAAAGGTGAATGGCGAATTATGGGTACCGAAAGGTTTTGCGGGGATACCCGCTAATGATGCACTACAGGTCAGATTCCTGGCGAATATGAATATGTATATCAATGCCATGGACTTTTCTAAATCTCCCACAGAAAAAGAATTTGAAATTTTTATACAAAATGTAACCGGGCCCGGCACCTACCAGCTTAATACCAGCGTAACTTATCCCACTACAAACGCCAGTTATGCCTACTACGTTAAGCGAACCCTTACCCCGCAGGAAGAATGGATTACTTCATCAATTTATACAGGATCAGTAACGATTACAAAACTCGATATACCCAACAAAATTGTTTCAGGAACTTTCCAGTTTAACCTCGTTAATATTTATAATGCTGCTCAAACACTTAGTGTTACAGAAGGGCGGTTTGATATTAAAATCCCTTAAGTAATACCAATCAGACATTAATAAAATACTGTCATCCTGAGTTTGTCGAAGGATGATTCAAAAGACTTCGGTACCCTTCGATAAACTCAGGGTGACAAGCCTGACAATTTCCTTTAGACGTTTTTTTAATCTAATTGGTATAATTTAGAAAAGAAGACGAAGCCCTGCATTCATCATAGCTACCAGCGGGGCATTGTTATTTACAAAAATGAATTTGCTCGGATAATCTGTGGTTGGAATCCACACCCTTCCTTCCGTGTAAAAAAAGAAATCGCCGCCAATGGGGATTTCCCATCCCGCACCAAGATCTACGGTGAGGCGTTTAAAATTGGCCTGGCCACTAAGAACAGGAACCGTATAATCAGCCGTATCTATGGCTACTGAATGAGTATTTTGTACCCGGCCCAATAATAAACCAAAACCTCCGTAGGCATAAAGGTTCCAGCTTTTGTCTGCATCAGAAGTTCCTTTCAGGTATTTTTTATAACCTACTGAAAAATGCTTCAACCGCATTTTGGCGGTGTTGGTATAATTGATTTGTTGCGGAAAGGTAAGAGGTGATTTGGCAGTGGAAGTAAGAGCATTTTTAAAATTTCCATTGGTATAATAACAAAACCATACATAAACATCTTCTTTAGGGTTCAGGTGAAAAAGTGCATGCACCGTATGCCCGAGGGTCCAGTATTGCTGTTCTTTTTTAAAACTCCGTTGTACACCCAGGTCGGTGGCCATACTGAATTGCGGGTACTGTGCAGTTGCTTCAGTAGCTACTAAAAAAGAAAAAAGAAATATGATAAATTGTTTTGCCAAAAGAAAAAACTATCTGCAATGTTAAGCAATTAATTGCCCGGTAAAAAAGGAAGAGGCAGTCTCAAAAGTCAATTTGATTGTCATATTGAGCTTGTCGAAATATTGGCAATCAAATTGATAGCCTTCGATAACCCTTCGATAAACTCAGGGTGACAACGGCTGACAACCCTCTTTGAGACAGCCTCTTCCTTTACAGCTAAAAAAATTATTTCACCAGCTTCAGTTCTTTAATAATATTAGAACCGCCGCCTAATTTATCTATACACCACAGCACATAGCGGATGTCAACACAGATAGTACGGTTCAGGTCTTTATCAAATGCCAGTTTATGACTTAATGCTTCATAGTTACCGTCAAAGGCAAGTCCAATGAGTTCTCCTTTATTGTTTATAACAGGAGATCCGGAATTGCCGCCGGTAATATCATTAGTAGTAATGAAACCAATCACTAATTCTTTTCTCGTAGGATCCATATACTGGCCGAAATCTTTTTTCTTCAGCAATTCAATCTGCCTGGCAGGTAAGTCAAATTCATAATCACCAGCTTTGTATTTTTCCAGCAGGCCTTTTGATGTGGTTACATAATCATAAAAAACGGCATCCCTTGGGCGATATGATTTTACATTGCCATAGCTTACCCTCATGGTGAAAGTAGCATCGGGGTACATCATCTTTGCTTTTACCGGATCCATTTCCATAATTCCTTTTAAATATAAACGGCCAAACTCTGAATTTTTTGCTGTGAATTGCTGGTAATAAGGGCTGTACTTACTGTTGTAGTTGGTAAAGAAAGTGCTGGCATGGGCAAAAGCCGGATCGCTTTGCAATACCACCGCATCGGGATTGGCTACAAATGCTTTCCATTTGCTATCGTCAAAAATCATGGTCTTGCTGAATATATCCGCTGCATATTTTTTATAGGTAGCATCATCATCTAATGGACCGTAAGTATTTTTTAAGGAGCCGTAAAAGCCAACGGGCTGCTGATCTTTAATCACATCTTCATAAAACATTCTTGTAACGGCTGCTACAATATGCTGATCAGATGCTTTGTTCTCTGCTTCCAGGAAACTTGTCCGTTGTTTGTCAGCCGCTTCTATTGCTTTTTTTACATCAGCCTGTGTGGCACCTGTTTTTACCATGGCTGCTTCTAATTGCAATAAAGAACCTGCAAATGAAATAAGCGGCGAACCGGCAACCCCTTCATTTATATACATCCGGTGTTTGGCATAGGGTCTCCATGCTTCATAAGCCTTGCCCCAGTCGGAGAAAATAGTTGAGTACTCCGGCTTTCCTTTGGCCCAGGCATTGAATTTTTCTTCAGCCATTTGCTTTTGACCAAACACATCATACTTGAGCAGTTGCTTTGTTTCTCCATCAAAAAATTTCCAATAGTTGGCAATGCCGGCATAAGAAGAGGCCAGTTGCAATTTGGTGGCCGGATCTTTTTTCATTTCTTCAAACATATATTTCAACCGGGCATCCCTGAGTTTTACCAATGTTGGATTATTAATATCAGTAGCCAACCTGATGCCGTAAGAACTTTCATAGCGGTTGGTGCCGCCGGGATAGCCCCAGATCATAGAAAAATCACCATCTTTCAAAGGTTTAATAGAAACAGGCAAATACCATTTTGGTTTTAAGGGAATATTTTCAGCAGTATATTTTGCTGGTTTTCCATCAGGGGTGCCATACACACGGAAAACAGAAAAATCGCCGGTGTGGCGGGGCCATTCCCAGTTATCCGTATCGCCACCAAATTTGCCCACACTTTCCGGAGGAGTGCCTACTAAGCGAACATCCGTGTAACGCTGATAAACAAAAGCAAGAAACTGGTTTCCTTTAAACAATGAACTGACTCTTGTTTCAATATTTTGTGCCGCATCACTCATTCTTTTATTGATTGCGGCTAAAACAGCTGCTTGTTTTTGCAGTCTCTCTGTACCGCCCAATCCTTTTAATGAATCCAGGATTTCTTTTGTTACGTCTTCAATACGCAATAAGAACTGAACAGAAAGGCTGGTAGGAATTTCTTCTCCTTTATTTCTTGCATAAAAACCATCCTGCAGATAGTTATGATCTACCGTGCTGGCATTGGCAATGGCATCATACCCGCAGTGGTGGTTAGTAAAAATCAAACCTTCTGCACTCACAATTTCCCCGGTGCAGCCACCACCAAAAATCAGGATGGCGTCTTTCAGAGACGGTTTGTTGATATTGTACAACTGATCTTTGGTGAGCTTCAATCCTTTTTTCACCATATCATTATACACCTGCTGACCTAACAGCAAAGGCAGCCACATACCTTCATCAGCAAATGATTTAAAAAACAAGCCAACGGCAAGAATAATCGTTATAAAAAACTTCTTCATAGCTGTAATATTTAGGCGGCAAACCTACTATAAAAAACAGGGGCGGCCAAAAAGAGGAAGATGAGTAAAATATTGTAATTTGACGGGTAACTACACTGTTTATGATTTACCGCAATACAATTATCAGCTTATTATGCTGTGCTTTTATTTTCACTACCTGTAGTAAAAAGGGTGGTGTAACTCCTCCGCCACCCCCGCCACCTCCTCCAGTTCCGGGTTGTGCGGCTAATATAGCTCCTGTTACAGGAAGTTTTGTTACCAGCACATCCGTTACACTTTTCTGGACTACCGTATCCGGAGCAACGGGGTATGATGTTTATCTGGGAACTACTGGAATTCCAACAACTATTGTTGCATCGAATATTTCTGCCACTAATTTTTCTTATACTATTCCCGCCACTCCCAATATTACTTACTACTGGTATGTTCAACCCAAAAATGCCAGCGGCGGTGCTGCTGGATGTTCAGCTGCTGTTACATCATTTACTTATATAGTTATACAAGCACCTGCACCATTTGGCTATTATGTGGTAGGCTATTTTCCATCTTACAGAAATATTGCAGATGTACCCGATGTAAAATTCAGGATGACCAATGTAGTAGTCTATGCTTTTTTTGGAGTGAATGCTTCAGGAACTTTAACTGCTCCTGCTTCACCTGCCACTACGATTGATGCGCTGCTTACCAAAGCAAGAACCAACAATGCAAAAGTTTTTATGGGCATCAATGACGGCAGCGGAGATGGCAGAACGAATTTTAAAAATATGGCAGCGACAGCCACCGGCAGAAATAATTTTATTAAAGATGTAATGAACAAAGTGCGGCAATACAACTTAGACGGGGTGGATATGGACTGGGAATTTCCAACTACCAGCGATGGAACAGATGCCACTTTTACCCTGATGATGAAAGAACTGTCTGATTCATTGCACCGTGATGCCCGGTATTATTTATCCACCGCTATTACGGCTGGTAAATATGCAGGTGGGTTCAGGGATGCTATACGGAATGAACTCTATCCTTATGTTGATTTTTTCAATGTAATGGCTTATGATGATTTTAATACGACTGTTCCTTACCGGCATCACAGCGATTACACACTAGCACAAACCTGTTTGAATTATTGGTTAACGACAAGAGGAATGCCTGCTGCCAAATGTGTACTGGGTTTACCTGCTTACGGAAGACCATCGGGAATAACCCAAAGCAATACGGTGCTTACCTATAAAACAATTTTATCGCAGGGTGGTAATCCGCAATATGATTCTGCCACAGTTACGGCAGGTGGATTTACCAACTACACTATTTATTATAATGGCCAATATACGGTGAAGCGAAAAGCTAAACTGGCCAAAGACATCGCTAACGGAATAATGATGTGGGAGAAATGGCAGGATGCTGTTGATGGAAATTCATTGCTGAAAGCTGCCTGTGATACGGTGGGAAGGGCTTATTAATTATAATAAGAGCCGCTGTGCTGAAATATTCCCGCCACTGAAAACTCTTTCCTGTTACAACAGGTTATAATGTAATAAAAGCAATGTGTAACTGTGTACGAAAAATCATGGTAAACAGGCAATTTTAAAAAATAATAAATCCCCTGTTCGTTGAAAAAATGAACAGGGGACTATATTTTCTACTTTGTTTCCCTTACTGATACTTCTTCAACAGTACGGGTACTGATGGCAAACTGGCGGTAATAATTGTAGCTTCTGCCATTTACTTCAAAACTAACCTGGCTCACATCTGCTTTTAGAAAAAGGATTTTTTTCTCAAAAAGTTGTTGTGAGAAAATTTCTTCAAAAAGTACATTATTGTTTTCGTCCCGGATCAGGAATCTGAAACGTTCCTTCGAACTGTTTTCAACCTGTACATAAAAAACAAGGTGTTCGTTTTGCAAACCTGAATAACGGATGCTTACGCTGCCTGCTTTTCCTGATTCAGACTGAACCTGTGCTTCAATAGGGATGAAAACCACAGTCAAAAGGAGTGATAGAAAAAAATTGCGGATAAGGTTTAATGAAATCATATATAGATTGTTTGGTTACATCACCGGAAGAAAGGGACATCTTTTTCTTTGCCGGTGCAAAAATCTGTGAGACACATTACCTCTAAGTGAAGACAATGTTATTAACGGATTAAACCATTGAACAGAATTTGTTAACCGTTTACTTCACTGGCTCATTAAGAATTTTCCAGAGTGTGTCTTTTAATTCGGTCAGCCCTTTATTGGTTATAGAAGAAATGAACAAATGAGGAATATCAGCAGGCAATTCTTTTTCTATTGCTGCTTTCAGCTCCTCATCCAGCATATCACTTTTGCTGATAGCAATAATAAATTGTTTATTTAATAATTCGGGATTGTATTTCTCCAGTTCTTTTACCAGTATCTCAAAT
>JANPMI010000177.1:0-40783 GCA_031422725.1 Chitinophagaceae bacterium
GCCCTGCTCAGTACCCTGGCTATTTTTGCGGCGGGTTTTATTGTTCGTCCGTTTGGGGCATTGGTGTTTGGAAGGTTGGGTGATTTGATTGGAAGGAAATATACTTTCCTGCTTACGCTGATATTAATGGGGGGTTCTACCTTTTTAATTGGCTGCGTACCGAGTTATGAAAGCATCGGCATAGCAGCACCGATATTGGTTTTATTGTTACGATTGCTGCAAGGCCTGGCTCTCGGTGGTGAGTATGGCGGTGCTGCCACTTATGTTGCCGAACATGCACCGGTTGGCAAAAGGGGGTTTTACACCAGTTGGATACAAACCACGGCCACTCTCGGATTATTTATTGCACTCGGTGTAATTCTTTTGGTGAAATCAAATATGCCGGACACATCCTTCAATGCTGAGTGGGGCGGCTGGCGGTATCCGTTCTGGATTTCTATTTTACTCGTTGGTATTTCTATTTACATACGATTGAAGATGAAAGAATCGCCGATGTTTTCCAAATTGAAAGCAGAAGGCAAAACATCAGTGAATCCATTAAAAGAAAGTTTTCGGAAAAAATCTAATTTTAGAATGGTCCTGCTGGCTTTGTTTGGTGCGGTAATGGGGCAGGGAGTTGTTTGGTACACCGGACAGTTTTATGCGCAAAATTTTTTGGAAACAAAATGCTTTATTGAATTTGAACAGAGCCGTACGATTATGCTGTGGGCTATTGCATTTGCGACACCGTTATTTATTTTTTGGGGGTGGCTGAGTGATAAAATTGGACGGAAGTGGATCATGATGGTGGGGATGCTTCTGGCAATAGTAACTTATCGGCCCATTTTCAGTACATTCCTAAATGAAACAAATGTGACTGAATGGCGAAAAAATAATTCAGTTATAAGTGGGGGTGTAGTGACCCAAGAAATACCACTCAACACAAACGAACAACCGTATATACTATCTCACCCTTATTTATTGTCAAATGGTTCGTCATTTACTGAAGTAAAAACATTTTTCCTTAGCTCAGATAGAAAAAATGACTCAACAATAATTTACAAAGACAAACATCTTCCATCAAATCTTTACTGGAAATTCATCGGCCTTGTTTTCTTATTGATATTATATGTAACGATGGTTTACGGCCCCATCGCCGCCTTCCTCGTAGAGTTATTCCCGACAAAAATCCGTTATACTTCGATGAGTTTGCCTTATCATATCGGCAATGGTGTCTTTGGAGGCTTGGTTCCTTTCATTGGTTTATTATTAACCACTACTTATCCGGCAGACCCGTTGGTGGGACTTTGGTATCCGATTGGCGTGGCCGGATTGTGTTTAGTAATTGGAACCATGTACTTAACGAATAAAATTAATAGAAATATAAAAGACTGACCTCAACCCCTGCCCTTCTCTCCCGATAGCTATTGGGAGAGAAGGGAGAACTGATGCACAAGGCCAGCCTATTTGAACCTTACTATAACATCTAAAATTAAAGTTATGAACGCCTTCAAAAGATATTTCGGTTTGCTACTTTTAATAATTGGCCCCCTGCTTATTTATGAATTAGTTTCGGGTGCCATCGCCAATATTGATACTGCCGGTAAAAAAGACATCAACAACCCCGTCATCTGGATTATCATCATTGCCATCTTTACTCCCATTGCCATTGGCCTGGTAATTTTTGGCTGGTATGCTTTCCGGGGAGAATATGACCAACTTCCACAAAAATCAAAAGAGCTTTGAGTTAGGTTCATATTGCATTAAATTCTCCGGTTTGTATTTTAAAAATTAATTGCATAATGAACTTTTTTAACAGCGGTATGTAAATACATTGTCAATTTTCTGTTAACCCCGGCCAGTATGGCAGGTGTGCTTTACATTTGCACCACTGATGAAAAAAAATAAATCCATATACAATATATTCCATTCATTTTCTGCTGTTTGCATGATAGTGGCTTTGTTATGGCTTACCATCAGTACACCATTTGTATTCCGGGTACAGCAGGAGGTGAAAAAAATACAAAAAGAAATCGCTGCTGACTTAACCTCCGGCTCTTCAGAAGATAATAACCCGTTTGCCAATACAACAGAAGAAAAAGCACCTCCCACTAATACAATTTCGGAAGAATATCTTCATCATTTACACAATGATGAACACCCATGGTTCAGCATTATAAAAGTTCACTGGAAACATTCTTCATCGCTTTATATCGCTTACCACGGCGAATTATTCTGTCCTCCTCCCAATACCTGATTTCTATCCCCTCATTATTATTTCTGCCTTACCAACTTTAGTTTTTGCGAACAGCTTGTTTGCAGATACTGATGGCATACCTGTATTCATCAAACACAAAATCAATTGATATGGCACCACGTCCCCGTGCAAAAGATTATATAAAAAATTTACCCAATGATTTCGCAGCCTCCATAGTTGTTTTTCTTGTTGCCATACCCTTATGTCTTGGAGTGGCCCTTGCTTCCGGTGCGCCGCCACTCAGTGGTATCATTGCCGGAATTGTTGGCGGTATTATAGTAGGATTAGCAAGCCGTTCACACCTGAGTGTCAGCGGCCCTGCAGCCGGACTTACCGCCATCGTTTTTGGAGCAATTGCTACTATCGGCTCGTTTCAGGGTTTCCTGGTAGCCGTTGTTCTTGCCGGTGTATTACAAATCGTACTTGGTTTTTGCAAAGCTGGTGTTATCGGCGACTATGTACCCAACAGTGTAATTAAAGGAATGCTGGCTGCTATTGGATTAATTCTTATTCTCAATCAGTTTCCGCATTTACTCGGTGATGATTCACACTTTGAAACAGACGAAGGAGTAAAGCAGGAAAAAGGAAATATTTTTTCAAATTTTATTTATGCATTTGCAAATATTAACTCTACCGCCTTACTGATTGGTGGCGTTTGTTTAGCGTTTCATTTTATTTGGGAAAAAATAGTTGCAGGCAGAAAAGGGTCTATCAGGTTTATTCCGGCACCTCTTTTAATTGTTCTTACCGGCACCGGTATTAATGCAATTTTTACAAATGCCAATCCTTCCGCCGCACTGGCAGGTGAGCATTTGGTCAAGATTCCTGTAGCTGCATCTGTCAATGAATTTTTCTCGTTTTTTTCTCTGCCCGATTGGAACCAGCTATTAAATACTGATGTATTGGTAATAGCCGTTACGCTGGCATTAGTAGCAAGTCTTGAAAGCTTACTAAGCATAGAAGCAGTAGATGAACTTGACCCTTACCAGCGGGTAACTCCCACCAACCGTGAATTAAAGGCACAAGGTCTAGGAAATATTATTTCAGGTTTAATAGGCGGATTGCCTGTTACCAGCGTTATTGTTCGTTCATCCGCCAATGTAAATGCCGGTGCCAAAACAAAAATGTCAACCATCTATCATGGTATCCTTTTATTGTTATCCTTTGCATTTATCCCTTTTCTGCTAAACCTGATACCGAAAGCTACCCTTGCAGCCATTCTTATTTTTACCGGTTACAAACTTGCAAAGCCTTCTTTATTCAAAGCATTTTACAAAAAAGGATGGGACCAGTTTTTACCATTTATCATTACCATCACCGCCATACTGGCTACTGACCTTTTAAAAGGAGTTATCATTGGTATTAGCACCGGTCTGTTTTTTGTAATAAGAAGTAATTTTAAGACAGCCGTTTTTGTGGTAAATGATGATAATAAATATTTATTCCGTCTCCGCAAGGATGTATCTTTCCTGAATAAACCAATTATTAAAAATAAACTGGAACAGGTGCCTGCCGATTCATTTGTATTGATTGATGCATCAAGAGCAGATTTTATTGATAAGGATATTGTGGAAACGATTGAAGATTTTATGCTTCATGCGCCATTAAAAAATATTGTGGTGGAACTTAAACGGAGTACTTATAAAGACCAGGGCTTTTCACCCAAAATACCTGTTGAGAAAGGGAAAAAAATAACTTTTGCAAGAACTCATGAAAAAGAAATAGTAAAAGTACAAACCCACTAATTTTATAACATTAAACTGAACAATACTATGCACTCATACGAAAGATTATTATTAGAAAATAAAGCATGGGCCGCCGAAAAATTATCGAAAGACCCTGAATATTTTGACAGGCTTGCCCATTTACAAACACCGGAGTTTTTATGGATTGGCTGTAGCGACAGCCGTGTGCCTGCCAATGAAATTACAGGCACACAACCCGGCGAAATTTTTGTACACCGCAATGTAGCTAACCTTGTTATTAATACAGATGTAAATGTGCTGAGTGTACTGGACTATGCCGTTAATCACCTAAAAGTAAAGCATGTTATCATCTGCGGACATTATGGCTGCGGCGGTATTAAAGCTGCTACCACAAAAACAGATTTCAAACCGGTGCTGAATATGTGGCTGCGCAATATTAAAGATGTGTACCGCCTGCACCGGGAAGAACTGGACGGAATAAAAGAAGAAAACTCCCGTTGTGACCGGCTTACGGAATTAAATGTAAGAGAACAGATTTTGAACCTGGCTAAAACATCCATCATTCAACGGGCATGGCAAAACGAACAGCGGCCTGACTTGCATGGATGGGTGTATGGATTGAAAGATGGGATTATAAAACCGGTTGTTGAAATGAAAGCCGGAACTCATATTGATCCTTTGTATGAATACAATGATTTGTAGTTTCGTATGCTACCCAAGCAGAGAATGTTGAAGAAGAAAGACGGCTGCGCCTGCGAGATAACCAAGCAATGCCAGCCATCCAATTTTTTTCATGTACCAGAAGAATTCTATTTTTTCTAATCCCATTGCTGCCACCCCTGCTGCTGAACCGATGATTAAACAACTGCCGCCTGTACCTGCACAATAAGCAAGGAACTCCCAAAAGAAATGCCCGGTAGGATATTGCTCCAAACTATACATACCCTGTGCAGCGGCTACCAGCGGAACATTATCTACCACTGCCGACAACAACCCTATTAACAGGGTGATAATTTTAATGTTGCCGATAGAATTATTCATGGAGGTGGCAAGATTGGTAAGTATCCCCGTTGCCTGCAATGCTGCAATACTCAATAATATTCCCAGGAAAAACAAAATGCTTGGTGTATCAATTTTTCGCAACGCATGGTTGACAGATAACTGACCTTTCTCTTTTTCATTTTTTCCCGAATGAATCAGTTCTGTAATCACCCACATTATACCTAAGCCTAATAACACACCCATATAAGGCGGCAAATGTGTTAATGTTTTAAATACAGGAACAAATAACAATGAACCCAGGCCTATCCAGAATACAGCATTTCTTTCCCGGCTATTGCTGGTAAAATTTTTATTTTTCAATGGCTCACCGCTTCGGTCAATAGTACCTTTCATTTGCCGGCTGATAATAAATGCAGGTACTACAAAACAAACAAGGCTGGGTAAAAATGTTTGCAGGATAATACTTCCGGCGGTAATCTGCCCGCCAATCCAGAGCATGGTGGTGGTTACATCACCAATGGGGCTCCAGGCACCGCCTGCATTGGCCGCAATAATAACCAGTCCCGCAAACATCAGCCTGTCTTTTTTATCAGGAATTAATTTTCGCAACAAGGAAATTAATACAATGGTAGTAGTAAGATTATCCAGCACTGCAGAAAGGAAGAAAGTGATAAAGCCCACCAGCCACACTAACTTTTTCTTATCAGTTGTTTGAATTTTTGTTGTAATGATTTCAAAGCCATCATGTGCATCAATCAATTCTACAATCGTCATGGCTCCCAGCAGGAAAAACAAAATACCTGCTATTTCACCGAGGTACTCAGTCACCAGATGGGAAGGATTTTTTTCTTCCCCGGCTAATAAAGCAAATACCGACCAGCAAAGCACACCGGTAATAAGTGCAGAGGCTGCTTTATTAATTTTCAGTGGATGCTCCAGTATGATTGCGGCATATCCGATGATAAATATGATTGTGATAATCGTCAGCATAGATTATAAAAATACATAAATAAGCTTCCCGGAGGTCCTGTATTACTAATTTGCTGTTTTAATGTAGGTTTGTACCATGTCCATCGAAGTAAAAAATCTGCTGAAAGAATACGGCGAACAAAAGGCGGTAAATAATATCTCCTTTAAAGTTAACAAAGGAGAAATAGTTGGTTTCCTTGGCCCGAATGGTGCCGGCAAATCAACTACCATGAAAATTATTACGGGCTATTTGCAACAAACCGGCGGCGAAGCGTTTGTTTGCGGTATCAATGTAGCAGAACAACCGTTGGAAACAAAAAAGAAAATTGGCTATCTGCCAGAGCTGAATGCTTTGTATTATGATATGTATGTAAGAGAGTATTTGGGATTTGTAGCGGAAGTGCATAAAATGAGCAATGGGCAACAGGCAATAAGCAAGGCTATTGAAACAGTTGGGTTAAAAATTGAAGCCAAGAAAAAAATCGGGCAGCTTTCAAAAGGATATAAGCAAAGAGTTGGATTAGCTGCTGCATTAATTCATGACCCGGAAGTGTTGATATTAGACGAACCCACTACCGGCCTTGACCCTAACCAGATAGTAGAAATAAGAGAAGTAATAAAGAAGCAGGGGTTAAATAAAACAGTGCTGTTCTCTTCTCACATTTTACAGGAAGTAGAAGCCATCTGCGACCGGGTAATCATTATACACAAAGGAGAATTGGTGGCTGATGATACACTTACCAATCTGCAAAAAGGAAATAAAGACAATCATGTAGTTATTGTCAAATTCAAAGAAGCAATTGATAAAAGTTTGCTTGAAAAACTAAATGGAGTTACAAAAGTAGAACAACTACAAACCACAAACTATAAACTACAAACTGCTAATCCCGAAGCTGTAAGAAAACAAATACTTGAAATCGCTTTGGAACACAACCTGAATATTATTTCACTGCAAAGCGAAAATCATAGCCTGGAGAATATTTTTAAAACACTGACGAATTAAACAGGTGGCGATGAAAGAATTGATTATTACCTGATAATAGTAATCTGCCCTTTTTCTGTAACCTTTTTATCATCACTGCTGATATATTCCAATATCCATACATACACTCCGGCGTTCTGCTCCACTCCTTTCAATTTTCCATCCCAGCCTTCGCCATAGGTTTTAGAATAGAAAACTAAGTTGCCCCAGCGGTTGTACACAGAAAAACTTTTCAATGATTTCATACCTACCAGGTAGGGCCTGGCCACATCATTCAGCCCGTCGCCATTGGGTGTAAAGGCCGTAGGAAGATAGTAGCCCGGTTTCTTTAATACCAGCATCTGCAGGGTATCAATAGTAACGCAGGTATGAATATCGCTGATATCAACCAGGTATTTTACATCATCCACTGCGTAAAATTGAGTGTACCGGGTATTGTAATTGCTCAATTGCATTTGCGGACGCCAGTTGAAATAATAACCGATACTATCCCTTGCATGAATAAATTGTGAGCTTCCCTGTGGCACTGTTATCGTCCGGTAAGTGGTACCCGGCTTTTGCACATTTACCTGTACTCTTCTCGTAATAGAGTCAGGATCATTTTCGCAGCCCAATGCAGTCAGTGTTAATGTTACGTCTGTTTGCCCAACGGTGTTATAAATAACCGCTAATGGATTTTTTATGGTTGACCCCGGCCCGCCATTATTAAAGTTCCAGTTATAATTAACCTGTACAGATCCATTTTCATTGCTCAAATTATAAAAAAACACAGGGCGGTTGGTGCAAATAGAATCCCATCTAAAATTGGCGTTTCCATTGGGTAAGACATGAACAATCGTATTATTGGTGCTATCAGCACAACCAAAAGAAGAGGTTGTTACAAGTTTTACTGCATAGTTTCCAACAGCTAAAAATGTTTTTATGGCATCTGTTACAGTTTGTGTGGTACCGTCGCCGAGTTTCCATAAATAACTTAGTGTGGACCCGTCGCTGACAGTGGATCCATTGGTAAAAAGAAAAGAATGATTAGTGACACAGCCTGAATCGCTGCTCGGAGTAAATGAAACCACCGGTAAAGGATGAATGTTGAAAGTTACAGTTGCAGTAGAGTCAGTACAACCAAATTGCTGAAGCTGCGCCCAATAATTTCCCGTTGTCAATGGACGGTAGCTGAATGCTGTTGCACCCGGTATCGGTATGGCTGCATCATACCATTGAACGGCCGTAACAGCGTTGTTTACAGATAATACTCCCCATGCAGGGTCGCTGGTACAAAAGTCATTTTTGCCATTTAATAAAATAGAAGTATCCACTACCCGGCCTGTAATGTAAGAGGTGTCATAAGTATTACATCCGGATAATGGATCAGTAGTATGCACAATAAATTCCGTAGTCGTCGCTCCTATAGTCCATGCAACAGGGTCTGCAATCGCTGCATTACTTACCTGGTTTGCTGGTGTCCATGAATAGGTATAGGCTGGGTTCGGCGGCGCCCCCATCTGAATTGTCTGGTTGTTGGTACAAATACTTGCATCCGGTCCCGCAATGGAAACAGGAAGGGGATTAATAGTGAAAAATTCAGTGCGGGTAGAATCAGTGCATCCGGACTGCTGTACCTGTGCCCAGTAACTGCCACTGCTAATGGGTTGATAGCTTAAACTTGTCGCTCCTGGTATTGGAGTGGTGCCATCATACCATTGTACACCCGACACGGTAGCGTTTACTGATAATATTCCGGCAGCAGGATCGCCGGCACAATAAACTTGTGTACCTGTAACCTGCAACGCAGTATCTACAAAAAAGGATGTGATAATTGCGGAGTCATAAGAAACGCAACTCGTTAAAAGATCCGTTGTCCTTACAATAAACTCTGTTGGAGGCCCTGTATTCCATGCAAAAGGATTGGAAATAATAGGATTTGATACCTGGGCTGCCGGTGTCCATAAATAGTTATAGCCGGGAGTGGACGATCCACCAATCTGCACTTGCTGTCCCTCACAAATAGTAAGATCAGGCCCGGCAACCGAAACAGGTTTGGGCGAAACCGTGATGGTGGCATATAAAGTATCCCTGCAGCCAAAGCCAAGAAAGGGTTCTACAATCACCGGGTAAACTGTACCCACGGCAGGCGGCGGATTGAATGTTACCGTTTGTGAAATGGAAATAATAGTACTAAATGTAACATCTGAATACCAGGTATAATTTTGAAAGCCGAAAGGAGCGGTAAGAGTGGTTGAAATATCACCAATACAAACAGTGCTTCCCTGTATAGCACCATTACAAACAGTGCTTACATCCACATAAGCATAACCCGAATGACCGCTTTGAGAGCAATCCTTTGTAATAAATTCCAGCATGATTGTTCTCCCGATATAAGCATTTAAGTTTATACTAACAGGTGTCCAGTCTTTATATAATACAACGCTACCGTTATTTCCCGAAATCGGCGATATTCTGAAACCCCCAGGAGTGCTTCCAGCAATAAAATCAAAATCTACACAGGGGATTGGTGTTCCGTTAGTAACGTCAATTATCCGTGCTTGAAACCTCGGCTGATTTGGTGGTGCATGACCCGGACTTTCAAGTACCACCGCATAATAAAATAACATGGAAAAAACCGAGAGAGTAGATGGGATAGTATATGTATAAGAAATACTCTCTGCCTGAGCCCCGGGAGCTTCATTTCCCAGTTTCACACTAAACCCACTGCCATTGGGGCAAAGCGTTGGAAAACTACCAAATGGGTCAACTCCTGCTGTTGTTGCATCAATAATCGTATGTCTTCCAAATATCGGCCCTGTGAGAGGTAATGGATTGTCTGATGTTTGTCCGGCCCTGCATTCCCAACCAGTAAAAGCTCCCTGTTCAAAATCAAGGTTAGATGGACAAAGGCCAATCTGCGCTTTAATGGAAGTGGTAGCATGAATAAAAACGATGGCTAAAAAGAAATATTTAAATTTTTTGAGATACATGGTGCGGGATAAATTCCCCCAAACTTATCCAAAAAATCCCAATCATTGGGCAGAAAGCTGTGCCCTTTTCAAAATCACTGATTAAGTAGCTGCCCTGCTGGCAGATAGAAGAGCCTTTATACATGGTCAACTTTGGCATCATTCATAAAACATCGTTTCTTTGCCCGGTTACTGTATTAAATATTCAATCACCAATCATCAACCGACCATGAGTTACATTTCCGAAATCTTTGCCCGCCAGATTTTAGATTCCAGAGGGAACCCTACTATAGAAGTGGACGTACTAACCGATGAAGGTGCCGTAGGCCGTGCCGCCGTACCCAGCGGCGCCAGCACCGGCATACATGAAGCAGTAGAACTAAGGGATGGTGATAAGAAAAAATATGGCGGCAAGGGAGTATTAAAAGCCGTTAAAAATGTAAATGAGCTTATTGCCCCCGCCTTATTGGGTAATGATGTGGCCGACCAGACAGGTATTGATGAAATGATGATACAATTAGATGGCACTGCCAATAAAGGAAAGCTGGGAGCCAATGCCATACTCGCCATAAGTATGGCGGTGGCCAAAGCGGCGGCCGAAGAAGCATCACTGCCACTATACCGCTACATCGGCGGAACAAATGCAAAAACTTTACCTATTCCGATGATGAATATCCTGAATGGTGGTGCCCATGCAGATAATAAAATAGATTTCCAGGAATTTATGGTAATGCCTGTCGGTGCTTCCAGCTTCAGCGAAGGTTTGCGTTGGGGGGTGGAGATTTTTCATGCACTGAAAACAGTATTGAAGAAAAAAGGATACAGCACCAATGTGGGTGATGAGGGTGGCTTTGCCCCCAATATTCAAAGCAATGAAGAAGCAATTGAAACAGTGCTGACCGCTATTGATGCAGCCGGTTACAAAACCGGTTCTCAGGTGGTGATAGCGATGGATGCAGCCAACAGTGAATTGTGGGACGGCAAAAAGAAAAAATATGTATTTCATAAAAGCAGCGGCAAAGAAATGACCAGCGAACAGTTAGTGAAATACTGGACCAGCTGGGTAAAACAGTATCCCATCGCTTCCATTGAAGATGGTATGGCAGAAGATGACTGGAACGGCTGGAAAATGCTGACCGATGCTGTTGGTACCAAATGCCAATTAGTAGGTGATGATTTATTTGTAACAAACGTTACAAGATTGCAGGAAGGGATTGATAAAAAAATTGGAAATGGTTTACTCGTCAAAGTAAACCAGATAGGAACCATAACAGAAACAATTAATGCAGTTACCCTGGCGCAGCATAATGGATATAACACCATCATGAGTCACCGCAGCGGTGAAACAGAAGACACTACCATTGCCGACCTGGCCGTTGCATTGAATTGCGGGCAAATAAAAACTGGTTCAGCATCCCGCAGCGACCGAATGGCAAAGTATAACCAGCTGATCCGGATAGAAGAATTATTGGGTGCTTCTGCAGTTTATCCAAAAGGAAGAATTAAATTTGGGAAATAAAATCAGTCACCAGTCCGCAGTTTACAGTCAGCAACTGTTATTGCAAACTGCCGACTGCAAATTGCCAACTGTCTCATGAAACTACTAAACCACATCCCCGCCTTTCTGAAAAGCAAGTATCTTATCTCCTTTGCAGCCTTTTGCGTTATTGTTCTTTTTTTAGATAAGAATGATTTTTTTACCCAGCTTGACCGGCGCAAAGAACTAAGGGAATTGCAGCAAAGCAAACGGCACTATACCACCCAGGTAGCAGCTGAACGAAAAGAATTAGAAGCACTTAAGACCAATCCGGCCATTGTAGAAAAATATGCAAGAGAGAAATACCTGATGAAGAGGGACAATGAGGAGTTGTTCATTATATCGGAAAAACCCGATCCCGCCTCAGGCGAAACAAAGAATTAGTACCCGGGACACAATAAGGCAAACCTGGCCCCGTTAATATAACGGACGTTTTTAATATCTCAGCTACCAAGGACATATCTTATTTCTGGACAATTTAACCGGTTTGCCAATGCCCAACTTTACTCCTGAGGATCTTTTATTGTATTTGTACAACGAAACCTCTGCTGAACAGACCAGAGCTATTAATGCTGCACTTCAAAAAGACTGGACACTTCGGGAAAAACTAAATGTGCTGATAATTTCCATGGAGCGACTCGATAAAATCATTGTTTCGCCCCGCACAGAAGTGGTATTAACAGTATTAAATCATGCAAGGCAACAGACTGCCGAAGAAGTGTGATAGTTAACGGTCAATTCAAAAAACTAGTTGGCATCCCGGTATTGGGATGCTTTTTTTATTTCATCTGATTATATTGCTTCTTCTTAGCCCTCCGCCAACTGGCAGAGTTGAGGTATTAATTATGACCCGTAAAGAACGATACGACTTTGTTATTAACTATTTCGAACAAAATATGCCGGTAGCAGAAACTGAACTGACATTCCACGATCCGTATGAATTATTGGTGGCGGTTATTCTTTCTGCACAATGCACCGATAAAAGAGTGAACATGACTACCCCCGCCAT
Source organism: Chitinophagaceae bacterium (assembly GCA_031422725.1). Taxonomy (GTDB): domain Bacteria; phylum Bacteroidota; class Bacteroidia; order Chitinophagales; family Chitinophagaceae; genus JJ008. Next base: position 12,393 of record JANPMI010000177.1, read on the forward strand.
TTTTAAAAAATATCCCGATGTTCAATCAATGAGCAAAGCAACATTTGATGAGCTCTTTCCTTTTATTAAAAGCATTTCTTATCCCAATAATAAAACAAAACACCTGGTCGGTATGGCGGTTAAAGTTGTTGAACAATTCAACGGCAAAATTCCCATGACGGTGGACGAACTGGTACAACTACCCGGTGTTGGAAGAAAAACAGCCAATGTAATTACCTCCGTCATTGACCGGCAACCCAACATGGCCGTGGACACTCATGTATTCCGGGTAAGTAGAAGAATTGGCCTTGTTCCGCAAACAGCGACTACTCCATTGGCCGTAGAAAGAGAATTGACTAAAAATATTCCTGAAGCACTTATTCATAAAGCTCATCACTGGCTCATTCTGCATGGCCGCTACACTTGCCTGGCCCGGAAGCCCAAATGTGAAGCATGCGGCCTGAAAACAGGATGCCGGTATTTTTCCACAATGAGAATAAATTAAACTTTCCCAGTTCCTTTTATTCAATACATTTATCATTCCCAATCCATCCCCTCTGACAAAAAAGGTTTTAATTGATTTAATATCAAAATCTGCTGAGGATGAGAAAATTTTTGTTAGCCGTATTGGTTACCTGTCTTGTTTTTTGTCAATCCCTCAACGCCCAGTATTATTATTACAACAACAAGTATTATGAAAACGGGCTGGTATTTGAGTTGGGTGCTTCAGCCGGTATTATGAATGCCCTCACGGATCTGGGTGGTAAAAAAGGCATTGGTAAAAATTTCATCAAAGACCTGAACTGGAAAAACACCAAACTGAGCTATGGTGTTTACCTGGTAGGTATGTATCAAAGTAAGATTGGTATCCGGGTAGAAGGAACATTTGGCTCTGTTACAGGATATGACAGTATCCTGAAAAAGCCGGAAAATCCCTCCACCGGCCGTTATGAACGGAACCTGAGTTTTAAAAGCAAGATTGCTGATTTTCAACTGGCGGTAGAGATACATCCGCTGATGTTTAAAAACTATGATGAAGAGCCTCCTGTTTTTTCTCCTTACGCCATAGCAGGGGTAGGTTATTATTTATTTGACCCCCAGGCAAAATTAAATGGCCAATGGTATGCGCTGCAGCCGCTAAAATTAGAAGGACAGGGATTTAAAGAATATCCTGACCGCAAATCTTACAAACTGAGCCAGTTCAATTTCGCTGCCGGACTGGGATTGAGATATGAAATCAACGACATGTTTAATGCAAGGTTTGAACTGGTACACCGTTTCTTAACTACCGACTACCTGGATGATGTAAGTACCAATTATATTGACCCTAACTTATTTTATAATTATCTGCCTACCAATCTCGCCGCCATAGCACAGCAATTATATAACAGGAAAAATGAGTTGAATCCCAGTGATGTTACTGCTATCGGTGATCAGCGGGGCGATCCCAAAGACAAAGATGCTTTCTTTACCATTCAGCTGAAGTTTGGAATGGTGCTGGGCCGGCAAAGAAGATAATATTTTATACCAATTAGACATTAAAATAACACTGTCACCCTGAGTTTATCGATAGGTGTACGTTTAATGTCTAATTGGTATTATCCTTATACAAACCATATTTATTAGCTTTACCATATATTTTTAAAAGGCTCCCTACCGAAAAAATGCTATAAACCATTACCAGCATGCAGGACGACAAATTACATAGAACGGATCCCCTATTAAACAGTTCTCTTTCATTTCATCCTCTTATTGAGGCACTTAAAAAAAATATGGCGGAAGGCAATCCTGGTATGCAAAAAATGTATGGCCAGGTGGTAAAAGATCTCGAATTGCAGCCGGAACTTAACGGCACCATATCTGACCTTTCCGTTTTGGTTCCGCATGCTGAACTTATACAGGAATTACTGTCTGCTGTTTTTCCTCCTACCACTGCCAATTATATGTATGGCGTTGCGTTTCCATTTACATTAGTGGCTGTATATGCTTCGCCGCTTTTTCAAAAACTACTTATTAAACCGGGTACCAACCAAATAAATTTTCCCGAAAACCAGGCCGGAGACAGCCTGAACCACCAACGTTTACATTTTGCCTACGGTCTGATATTGAAAAAATATCTTGGCTACAACAGTTCTGATATTTCCCGGCTAATTTATTCCTCCCCCGATGAGCTCAGCGGACTGACGAGGTATATGGAATTACGGTTAGATGGCCGTTTCATTGATGTGAAACCAGTAGGTGAGATGCCTGCCCTGCCTGAAAGCATATTGGATAAACAAAGCAACCGGTTACTAACCATTGAGGAGCTGATACAGCATATTCCCATTGATAAATTTATTTTTGAAGGTATCACCGTGATGAGGGTAAATGATATGACGGAGCAGGAAGTGATAACACAAATAAAAAACAGGTTGCTGGATATTAATGCTTTTTCAGATGCTACAGTTTATACGGAACTCGAAATACATATTCAGAACCTGATTGGTTTAAAAGACCTGACTATCGGCCTCACTCCTTTTTTTAAGATAAACGGCCACTATGTTTATTCTGACCTGCACAATAACAACAGTCTTTTATTCAAACATTTTCATTCTATAACGGATAAAGACGAAATAAGTGATTATTGCAAACTGCTGTTCCGGGAGAATAAACAACCGTTGTTGTTTGAAACACTCGATGAGCAATCACTCAGTGATGTGCAGTGCCTGCAATATTATTTTATGGAAGGTGCCAGGAGCCTTATTATCTGCCCGTTAAAAAGTCATGACGGAATCATCGGCATGCTGGAGATCATGTCATCCACTGCCGGACAGCTAAAGCCGGGAGATATAGCCAAAATTGAAGCTGTTCTCCCTTTGTTTTCATTAGGATTGGAAAAAAGCCTGGAGCAACTGAACAGCAAGGTGGACAGTATCATAAAAAAGAAATTCACTGCTGTACAACCGGCTGTTGAGTGGAAATTTACCGAAGCCGCCCTGAACTTTATAGTTGGGCAGCATGGAAAGGAAGAGGTGAAGATTGAACGTATCGCCTTTACTGATGTGCATCCTTTGTATGCGGCTATTGACATCCGCAATTCATCTGTAAAACGTTCACATGCCATACAGTTAGATATTATAGAACAACTGGAGATGGCACAAAAAGTAATAAAAAAAGCACAGGTCAACGTTCCCTTTCCGTTGCTACAGGAAATAGAATTCAAAATTGATAAATTCATTGTTTCTGCTTCTGATGTATTGCAATCGGGTGAAGAATTAAGCATCCAGGATTTTTTGCAGGGGCAGGTAGTGGCAGTATTTAATCATCTGCAAAGCACCGAGCCTTCTCTGAAAAATGAAGTAGAACAATATTTTGCTGCCCTCGACCCGCAGATTGGTATGCTGTATCACCACCGCAAAGAATATGAAGAGAGTGTTTCCCGGATTAATGATACGCTGGCCCGGTTCATTGATAAAGAACAGGCAGCCGCCCAAAAAGTGTATCCACATTATTTTGAACGTTATGTAACAGACGGTCTTGAATTTAATATTTACATGGGCCAGGCTATTTCGCCCCGCAAAAAATTTGATGAAATTTACCTCCGTAATTTAAAAATGTGGCAACTGACAGTGGTTACCAAAGCAGCCAGGGTTACACATGCACTGGAAAATGACCTTAGTCTTTCCCTAAGAACTACTCAGCTGATACTGTCACATGGACAAACCTTATCTATACTGTTCCGCACAGAGGAAAGAAAATTTGATGTGGATGGAACCTATAATATCCGGTATGAAATTGTAAAAAAACGAATTGACAAAGCTCATATTAAAGGCACCGATGAACGGCTCACCCAGCCAGGTAAAATTGCCATTGTATATTCACAGCAAAAAGATGCAGCAGAATACACAGAGTACATTGAATTTCTGCAAAATAAAAAACTACTAAAGCCCGGTATTGAAATTCATGACCTGGAAGAACTACAGGGTGTGGTGGGTCTTAAAGCCCTGCGGGTAGAGGTAAATTTTGATGATGTGCTAAAGAAAGAGAAAAAAGTTGAATTGTCGGATATTACATCACAGCAATTGCTGGACAAGTAATACCAATTAGACATTAAAATAACACTGTCACCCTGAGTTTATCGAAGGGTGTACGTTTAATGTTTAATTGGTATAAGCTATTCAGGAATAATAAAGCCGGTCCCGTTTGAAACGGGACCGGCTTTATTATATAAGTAAACAGGAAATATTAAAACTTAAATCCTAAACTTACTAATGGAATTTTATCTTCTTTAGAAATGGCATAACTAACGGCTAATACAAACCGGCGCAAAGGAGAGAACCATAAACCGCCGCCATACCCGGTAAACATTTTTTTGTCTGCGTCATCTTTCACCCACACCCTGCCTGCATCAAAAAAGGCGAACACACCAAATGCCGCAGGGAAAAGATAAGTTCTCATGTTGGCAAGTTTAAGACGCAATTCTGCCTGGTTATAAAACTTTGATTTGCCGGCAAACCTTTCTTTACGGTAACCCCGCAGGTTCTCATCGCTGCCAAGATACTGGGCCTGAAAAAATTCAAATCCTTTGCCCATGGTCATGCCGCCACCTATCCTGTTGGCAAACGTAAGCCAGTCGGGTATCAGCTTCAGGTAAAAAGCAAAGTCACTGTTCAGTTGCGTTACCCTGTCATAGCTGGTATTATTTGTTCCGGATAAGCTGCGCAAAGTAGTGATCCAGTTAACCCCTCTGTCGGGCAGTGCTTTAGTATTTCTTGAATCAACAATTAAAGAAAAAATACCACCAAAATAACCCTGTTTCTTATAGAGATTAGTCTTGGCATATCCGGGAATACTGTTGTTTAAAACGATGTTCCGGGCTTTGTTAAACTTATCTGTGGAATCAAAGGAGTAAAACTGGTAGGAAGGCCCAAAGCTTAGCATAACCTTTTCAGAAAACCGGTGACGGAGCTGCAGAGAAATATCTCCGAGGTCATAACGAATCCTGTAGTACCTGAACTTGCCCACCTTTGTTTTATCATAAAGAGTCGTTACACCATACCCGAAGAAATTGCTGGTATTATTGGGGCCTTTGTAGGAAATATCTGTTATAATATCTGTTTTATTGCCAATAACACCTATGAATTCATTATTGTACCTGAAATTGACAGCCTTGGTAGAAAAAGCATACGATACTTTTAACTGGTGCAGTGATTTGTAAGGTGTTTTACGGAAACCATGCTTGATAAGTTTGAACGTAGGGCCAAGAAATATACCGTCATCAGGATTGTATCCTATTGTAGCAAAAAAAGACTGGTAAGGATATTTATAGGATATTCTTTCAAATGTGTTTACACCCGTGTCATTCGACATTTTGTTTTTAAACCCGCCTGTCAGTGTATTATTTCCATCCTCCCGGTCATACACCACAACACCCCGCTGGCCTTTAGCCGTATTTTCAAACATATCACTGCCACCACCACCGATAAGCCGGACTTTTATTTTATCAGTAACGCCACTCACTACAAACTTATCTTCCCCGTCCATTCCATAAAGCCGTATTTCACGGGTAACTAAATGATCAAACTTTCGTTCATACATTTTAGTTGATTGTGCCCCGTCTTTATCTATTTTATATACCTGAACCAATACAGAATGATCATCATTTTGTGTTATGTTATACAGTTCCTTCTTGTCGCTGCCGTTTATACTTACTGTTTCTGAAATAAAGTGATAATATTCCATCACATCAGCAACAATAAAATTCCGGCGGTCTTTTAATGTTTGAACGATTTTAGCGGCAGACGGCATACCACTTATTTCTGCAGGCTGCATAGCCAGTGCATTTTCAATAACCTGATCCGTCATCTGAGAAAGGAATTTTTCAGCAGCGTTTTTCCAGTCTTCTTCTGTCAATTCATTTAAGAAGAAACGGTCAAGATTCCGGGCAGCAAAGTTGAACCTGGCAATGCTTCTTGCCTTAGGTTTAAATCCTTCTAATTGAGGCACTAATGAACGTCCTTTTACAAACCCGGGTAACAAACCCTGGTTGATATAAAAAGCCTGGTCCCGGTCTTTGGGAATAGGAAAATAAGTTTTGCCTTTGCCATTGGCATTATCAATAGCCCCCCAGTTCCATTGGCCTTCATGGCGGTCAAGGTCCATCACAAACATATCGAGTATCCTGGCCCGCAACAAGGCTTGCTGGTCCACATTATTGTCATTGTCATTTTCTAATTTTTCTGCTACTTCATCCGTATCGTATGCCTTGTTAACAGATGCAGGTATCCGCTCTTCAAAACTGGCCAGCATATTCCCAAATTCTTTTTGAAATTCCCCGAGTTTCGGATCATCGGGTATGTACACCAATTTTACTTTCCCATAAGGGACACCCGCTGCATCCGCAAGGGTTTGCACAGAAAGGGATGCATAAGGATAGGAAGCCGAAACCCCATCCGACACAAGGTCTGCGGCAGCCTCGCTTTGCAAATCTCCCGGCAATGTTTTGTCCGTAATAAATTTTTGTATAGAACGAAGTGTGTACTCTCTTCCGCTCGGATCCACCATCCGGAGCGACTTCGTTTGTTTACCACCACCCCGTTTTACAGGGGTAAGTCCGCCTTTTTCAGTGGCGAGGTTAAGAATAGGTACTTTTACCGGCGTATTCCATTCAGCACGGTAGTTTCGGCCCATCCAGAAATATCTTCCCCCGCTGGTACTAAAGTGCCCCCCGGGAGCAGTCGCAGATTCCTGGGCGGCCAGGGGTGATAAAACGATAAATAAGCATACGATAAATAAGCTAAGCAGTTTCATGTTTGCAGTTTTTTGGTCTCGAATAAAAATGGTTAAGGTTTTGTTCTGGTTGGAAAAGATACGAATTTTTGAAAAATATGCAAATAATAACAAATTCTGTAGGAAATCAGAAGAGTTTAGGATTTTCACCACCCCATCAAATTGGGTGTAGCTGTACTATTTTCCGTGGAGGAAAAGTGATTTTGACTCAGATAATTACTATTAATCCCGAAGTATAATTATTAGCTGCCGTTACGACGGAAAATAACAGAAAAAAAATGCTGGTCTTCTTTGAATTCATAATTAAGTATAAAGTTATACTGCTCACATATTTGTTGCACAATTGCCAGCCCAAGCCCCGAACCGCCAGAGTAATCTGACTTATAGAAACGGTCAAATATCCTGTTTTTATCTAATGGGTTTTTGCCTTGATTGGAAACAGAAAGTTTATTATATCCGGTTTGAATAGTGATGCTGCCGTTAGCTTCGTTGTGTCTGATAGCATTCCTGAATAAATTACCAATTATTATATCACCCAATTCCTTATTCATGGTTACCTGTAACGGATTAAGCTGCATATCAACTTTTAAGCACACGGCATCGGCCCATTCCCCGAATTCTTTACTTTTCTCTTTTACTAATTCATTTATAGATACCATTTGAGTAGCTGTATACTGATTATTTTCAATCCTGGCTAACAGTAAAAGGGATTGGCATAAACGGGATAGTTTTTCTACCGCCATATAAACACCCTGTATTTGCATCATGCTTCTTTCGCTTAGTTCAGGCTCCTGGATCAATACATCTAATTTTGAATTTATAATAGCCAGCGGCGTTTGCATTTCATGAGATGCATGGTCAGTGAAATCTTTAAGAGATTGATAATCCTTAATCACTTTTTTTGCCATCATATGAATGCTTTCATTCAACTCCCTGAATTCGGTTATTTTGGTTGGCTGTATACTGATTTCACCAGGGGCAGACAGGTTGAATTCTTTGATAGAGGAAAGTGTTTGACGGAAAGGTTGCCAGAGCTTTTTGAGCAGAAACCTGTTGGTAAAAAATAAAATCGCTGTTAGTAACACAATCAGGGTAACGGTTGAAAGAAGGATTATCCATACAAGGTATTCAGTTGCCTCTGCGGATTTAATAACAGATACAATATAATTTTGGCTGTTAATTTTAACAGGAAAAAGTAACTGCCGGCTTGATTCTTTTTCATTTTCCTCCGGATTAAAAGCTTCAAGACTTCTGAAACTGCGTTGTCCGGGTTCGCTGGTTAGTTCAAAACTGATACGCTGATCTTTGTAAACTGTTGGGGCTGGTAATTTATCATATTCCTTTATGTAGTCATATATCTCGGCTTCTTCTACTTTCAGGGCTTCATCTAATTGGCGGATTAATACATAACGAACGAGGAAATAATATCCCGCTGCTGCAATTAATAGTATAAGAAGTGTGGAAATGATAGTAACCCTGTTATATTTTGCATGAAGTTTCATTTATTTGTCAGTTTATAGCCGATACCGTACACCGACTTAATATAATCCCTGCACCCTTGTTGTTGCAATTTTTTCCGGAGATTCTTAATATGAGTATAAATAAAATCAAAACTTTCCCCATATCCCATTTCCTCAATCCAAAGATGATCCATCAGTGCATTTTTGGGAACTACTTTTCCTTTGTTGGCAATAAAATATAAAAGTAACTGGTATTCCTTGCCAGTGAGTTCAACGGGCTTATTATGTATGCTTACTTCATTGGCCATCGTATCAATATATATTTCCTGGAAAGAAATAATGTTATTGCCGCCATAGGCTTTACGGCGGATAATTGCAGCCACTCTGGCAGCCAATTCTGAAAGATGAAAAGGTTTTACAAGGTAATCATCGGCGCCGAGTTTGAGACCCTGAATACGGTCATCAATAGAATTGCGGGCAGATATAATAATAACACCATCACTCTTATTATTTTTCTTGAGATCCTGCAATACCTGCAGCCCGGATCCATCGGGCAACGTTATATCCAGAATAATACAATCATAATCCCAACTTTCCGTTTTCACCAATGCTTCTTTATATCCTGCCGCTGATTCGCAGGTATAATTTTCCTGCCGTAAGTATGCTAACATACTAGAGGCAAGTTCCGGTTCATCTTCTATAATCAATAATTTCATACGCAGGTAAATTTCCGGTAAATCAATTGTAAATAAAAGAAAAGTATGCCAGTTAGTAAAAACCTATTCCACAAAAAAATGTAACCCCCTTGAAGAAGTATATAACTCTTTGGAATTAATACAGAATTGCAACGGAGTTTTGTTTCCGGAAAGATAAAAATACACATTAGCTGAAAGTCTCTGTACGAAAATCAAACTAATAATAAAGCTATCTTATATAACATGGGTAAAATTAATTACTAAGATTCTTTCCTGCTTTTTGAGTTGACCGGGTTTTAATTATTGCTATTATTACGAGCAAAGCAAGAATTGCAAACAGTACCAATGAAGAACCAATAGTTCCGAGATTCATTCCCCCTTTTGCAACAGATTTTGTAAGCAGGTCTCCAAAAGTTGCCCCAAAGGGGCGGGTTAACACAAATGCCACCCAAAATAATAGTACATGTGATAATTTTGTAAAATAGTACGCTAAAACAATAACCAACAAAACACTGCCAATCAGTATTGCCCCACCTGAAAAACCAAGCCCGGAATTATCTGCCAGGAAATCACCTAAAGCTGTTCCTAATGTATTGGAAACTAAAATGGCTGCCCAATAAAATATTTCTGCCCGCATTGACCTTATTTCAGTTACTGATAATGATTTTTCAGTTTTCTTCCAAATTACCAGTATGGCAAATAAAATAGTAACCAATATTAAAGAACCTGTTGCATAGCCTAAACCCAGTGTCCGGTCCAAGTAGTCTGACATGGTTGTTCCGGCGGTGCTGGTGGCAACAATAACTGCCCAATATATAACCGGATGATATTTTTTTGAGAAAAGTTGAATTAGCAGCGTTACCAAAAAGAGACTTACTAAAATTATTGAACTGACGGCATAGCCAGTGTTCAGTGTCATAGATAATAAATCACCGGCAGTTTCGCCTAATGTGGTAGCACATATTTTCATAATCCAAAATACTAATGTAATCTGCGGTAGTTTATACATTTTTATCTCTTATAAAATATTAAGAGGGGGAGAGTTTATGTAAAATCACACAACTACCCGCCATTATCAAATTGTAATTTTTCTTCTTTCTGTTTTTTTATAATACCGAAACGATAACTAAGCCCTAAATAAATGATCAACCCATCTCTTTTATTTACGGATGATTGTTTTAAATACGGAATATCTAATTCAGACCATTGCCTGTTGGAACTAAATAAATCAGAAGCAGTCAGTGTCATAGATAATTTACCCTTAGCCATATCCTGGCGCATCCCTGTATTCACAATGATAGATGGACGAATATTTCCCTGGGGTGTTAACCTTGCCGAACGATAGTTACCTGTTAATTGCAGTATAGTTGATTTAGATATATTAAAATTGTTATTCAGGCTCATCGAACCTGAATAGATAGATTTATTTTTTATGTATCCAAGATTAGAAGCGTTAATCCGGTTATAAAAAAAATTGGTGCTTAATGTGGCACTAAAAAATTTACCCGCTTTTGCAGAAAGAATAAGCTCCAACCCTGCGGATTGATCGTTGGATAAATTCTGTGTAGTTGTCAGCAAAGTGGTATCGTTTAATGGAACTACTACAGAGGTAAAACCAGCTACTTTATAACGATAATAAATACTGGGAACAAAAGAAAAATTCTTACCCTGCCATTTGTAACCAAACTCTACGGAATGAATAATCTCCGGCAAAAGTTTTGGGTTGCCTGCCCGCAAGTTTCTGGGGTCCTGGTACTCAGGAAAGGGATTCAACTCATCGCCTTCCGGCCGGTTGATTCTTTTGCTGTAATTCAATTGCAACTCACTTTGCTCTTGTAGTTTGTACGACAAATGAATGGTTGGATATAGCTTGAAATAATCATTACTAACAAAAGAATCAAGTGTAACTAAATGGCTGCTTGTAAAAACGGCTTCGCTTCTTAAACCAATTTCATACCCAAATTTCTCAAACCCTTTCTGATAAGTGGCATAAATAGCATGAACATTCTCGTCGTAAATAAACCGGTTAGTTTTAAGCGGATCATTTACAAACCCATTTGCTGTTCCATCAAAATATTCACCATAAAAATTCAGGTCATTTTTATTAAACAATCCGTCATAGCCCAGTTCCAGTTTGGCATCTTCTGACAGTGGATTTGAATAATCAACCGTTAACTGGTTTTGTCTTGTGCCTTGCTTTATTAATGTATTGTCTAACAGTTTAGGGTTAGCCGGCAACCGGTAAATGGTAGTATAATGATTGTCCTCCACTTCATCTTCATTGGAGGTATTGAATTCCACTCTGATCTCATGATCTTCTTTAGCAAAGCCATGCTGGAAATAGATTGTTCCATTTTTTTGTTTTTCATATTCAGGATCAAAACGTAAGCGGCTAAAATCCTGCACCAGAATTTGTTGGGTGTTATAGCTAAGATTTTGGCTCTCATCATTTCGAACCTGCTTCCGGTAAAAATAAGTTGCAGACGCACCGATACTATTCTTTTCATTGATGGTATAATCAATACCTCCGGTAACAATATTCCCATAGGGATGTGCAGTAGAATTAGTGGCTTGATTAAAGTAATTTGTAATGGAATTATTTGTCGTGTCGTAATAGGTTCTGTTAGTAGTATTGTACCTTTTTCTTGTATCCTGCCGGAGACTGTAACTGCCGAACAAATTGAATTTCTTAGGCCGGTAGTTCAGGCTGAGATTTCCGTTGAAGCGGTCTTTGTTTCCACCATTTACAGTAGCCGTTCCGTTAAAACCATTTTTTATATTCTTTTTTAAAACGATATTAATAATTCCTGAAACCCCATCTGGCCGGTACCGGGCTGATGGATTAGTAATGACTTCTATCCGTTCAATAGAATTGGCTGGTAATTGCTGAAGCACTTCGGCCCTTGTTCTTCCCATTAGCGGATTGGGTTTGCCATTTATGAGAATCAGAATATCTCCCGACCCCCGCAGGCTAACATTTCCTTCCACATCTACCTCAACAGAAGGCACATTTCTCAGAATATCTGAAGCCGTACCAGACCGGCTCATGATGTCCTGGTCCACATTATAAATTTTCCGGTCAATAGAGGCATTTAATTGCGACTTTCTTCCAACCACTGTTACATCGCTGAGGGTTTTGGAATAATCAATTAATGCTAACGGCTCAATGCTGTGTGCTATAACTCCTGCCACAATAGAAAAGTTAGAAGAATAGATGTTATCATACCCAATAAACCTGCATTTCACCAAATAGCTGCCAAAGAGAACATTACTAATAGAAAACTTCCCTTTTTTATCAGTTGCAGTCGCTTTGCTGATTACACTGTCAGGAAGATGTATCAATTCGACAGTGGCAAATTCGACAGGTTTTTGAGAGAGTTTATCAATGACAGTTCCTGTAACAACAGCCTGTGAATACAGCCGGGAATCAACCAAAATAATCAGCAGTATAACAAGCCAGGAACGAAGCATCATTGTGGATTTCAAACAAAGCTATTTTTATATTTTGAAGAAAGCCTGAACATTAAAAAAAGGTCTGGTCTTCCAGCAGTATGGAATAGAATATCTTAAAACCTCCACATTTGTTGCCGTCAAATCGAACATACAATTACTTACAGGGTAGAATAAAATTAATGCCCGGTACGTTTCTTTACATTGAATCTTTTGCTTACTGCAAGACGAATGGATCCTGTTGGCAGATAATATTTTTTTGGAGATGCGTCTCCCCTGGTCCACAAAGCAGTACCTAATCCATTTATTCCAATACTCCAGTTTGAACTATTATATCCAACAGCTCCTTTTGCTACAACAGACGGACCAACACTTGTTTTTCTTTGCTTACCATTACTACCCTCTTCGGAAGTAAACGTCAAATCCAGGTTGCCCACCGCAGATGCAGTAATAAAAAAATGTTTGTCAATTACTAAAGTATATGCATAGCCTACCCCTGCACCTATTGCCATAAAGTTGATGTTATCAATTCCCTTTTGCAGAAACCCGTTCTCTATACTTTTTGGCACCAGTGCACTATCACCTTTCGCTGTGCCATAATATAAAGTGCCCCCGTATAAAGCAGACCCTGCTGATTTCTTTTGCCATTCGTTGAGAGTGATGGCAGCACGGTAAGAGAATTTTTCTTTATTAGGAACCTGGTAAGCTGAAATACCTATTAACTTAAGTTGCACATCAGGCCGGTAATAATATTTATTGGCATTGTTTATGGCAAAGCCCTTTGGTTCCAAGTGATACCCTTTTGGGAACAAGGCCACCAAATCAATGGCCCATCTGCGGGGATAAATATGTAATTGTAAATCGAGTCCCTTGGTTTTCCCTTTTGCAGTATCCTTATTTAAAAAAGCAAACCCATAAAAAACGTTTAATGAAATATTGTGGTAAGTAAACCCTATTCCCAAATTCATTTTGGTATTGGCTTTATACTCAATATCGGTTTGGCTACCGGACGGTGGTATGGTAAACTTCAGAAATTTCTGAGAAAGGTATAAACGGGCAGTGAGTTTATCCCGAAAGGTTTCATAATAACTGGAATCATTCATAACCTTTTTTTGAGCATTTAACCCGGCAGGAGTAATAATAAAAAATAAAAAGGCGATGAGAACATAGAGCAGATCGAAAAATTTTCTTTTCATAAACTATACTATTTCATAATTGATTAATGGATAACCGGATGAAGGTCGGATTGAAATCTGTTGAAATTCTGTAGATGATCAACTCACCAGATATGCTTGTGGTAACTTTTGCAGGGCTATTTGCATTTGCCAGACACTTACAGGTAATGAGATGGAAAATATGAAGCAGAAATACAGGAATTGACCATGAATATGATGGTGCACCGGAAGCAAACAGGAATTGATCATATCAGAAATCATAACAGGACAGGTATAATAATTAAAGCACAAAAAGGGAATGAAATTTTTGTATATAGTCGGTTATGTGGCCGAACTTTTGTGTACTTTAGAGGTTTTACAGGTGTTGTTAATGAATGAAGGTAAAAGGGAACTTCAGTTAATCCTTACGCTTTTCATTCTGCAGATGGGTTCACAAAAAATCAACCACCTTTAATTTTATTTACTGTAGTGATGAAAAAGAATATTGTACTGATTGGCTGTTTGCTGCTGCATCTTTCGCTGAAAGCCCAGGAAGACACTATAATCCAGCGGATCGTTCTGATTGGTGATGCCGGAGAACTTAACAAAGGCGTACACCCCGTAGTAGATGCCGTAAGAAAAAATATTAAATTAGATAAAAATACTTCTGTTTTTTTCCTCGGTGATAATCTTTATAAAGCCGGCCTTCCTAATGATCAAAGTGCAAACTACGTTGCGTCCCGGGCTATCCTGGATTCGCAACTTTCAGTAGCAGAGAAGACTCCTGCAAAAGTGTATATGATTCCCGGCAATCATGACTGGGAAAATGGCGGTCGTGGCGGTTATGATGCTATTATCCGGGAACAGCTTTATGTGGATTTTTTACGCATACCCAATGTAAAATATTTTCCGGAAGATGGTTGCCCCGGTCCTGTGGAAATAAGTCTGGGGAATGATGTAACCGTAATAGTTTTTGACAGCCAGTGGTGGCTGCATCCTTATGACAAACCTGAAATAGAATCTGATTGCAATAGTAAAACCAAAGACGAGCTGGTTACACAAATTCAGGAAATAGCCACCCGTAATTCAAAAAAATTAGTAATTCTCGCCTGCCATCATCCTTTTAAAAGCAATGGAACACATGGAAATGCTTATAAGCTGAAACAACATATTTTCCCTTTTACTGAACTCAGAAAAAATCTCTATATACCCTTGCCGGTTTTGGGATCTATCTATCCGCTGGCAAGAGGAGTATTCGGATCACCGCAGGATCTGAAACACCCTGTTTATGCCAATATGGTTGGGCAGATATCAGAGGCATTAAAAGATATACCCAATTTAGTTTTCATTTCGGGGCATGATCACAATCTCCAGCACATTGTTGATAGCAATCATAATTATGTTGTAAGCGGCAGTGGTGGTTATAAACAAAACCGTACTATCAAATCTCCTAAAAGTCTTTTTAATTCCACTGCCCCTGGTTTTGGAGTTATAGAAGTTTCAAAGAACAAAAATGTTACATTGGTTTTCTATTCAGTATCAGATTCGTTACGAAAAATTTATACAACTACCTTATTGAATTTTACAACAATTCCTGCAGCAGCTATTGACTCATCTGCCAAAGTTGTAGTGGACGACCCCTTTGCTAAATATAAGGATACCGTTACGGTTCCCGCCAGTGATAATTACCCGCTTGTAAAAGGCCTGAAGAAATTTTTTATGGGTCAGAATTACCGGGCTGAATGGTCAGTACCTGTAAATATGAAAGTGTTTAATCTTCAGAAGGAAAAGGGAGGTTTTGATATAAAAAGCCTTGGAGGAGGCAAAACAAAATCATTACGGCTGCGAAATAAAAAGACGGGTAAAGAATGGATCCTGAGTGGCGTCAATAAAGATGAGAGCAAGGCAATACCGGAAAATTTCAGAGGCAATCTTACTGATGACCTGATAACAGAATTAACCTCTGCCTCCCATCCTTATGCATCCCTTGCCTTTTCCGATTTAAACAAAGCATTAGATATAGCTGCGCCCAAACCCGTATTATTTTTTGTTCCCGACGACCCTGCTTTTGGCTTCTACCGTCCGCTTTTCGCCAACACTGTTTGTATGCTTGAGGAGCAAATTACTTCCTTTGAAGGAGCGGAGATAAAGACAACCGCCAAGCTTATGAATAAAATGCTCGAGGATAATGACCATCGTCCGGATTCACAGCTTGTATTGCGGGCCCGGTTACTGGACATGATTGCCGCTGATTTTGACAGGCATTTTGATCAATGGACATGGAGCACCGTTGATTCTACTAAAGGAAAGGATGTAAAGGGAAGAATTTATCATCCCGTGCCCCGCAACAGGGACCAGGCCTTTTTTTATTCCGATGGCTTTATATTAAAATTAGTAAGTGGCCGGGCTATGCCTTTTTTAAAGGGTTTCAAGCAAAATATTCCCAATGTAGATTGGCTTAATTACAGTGCAAGAGATTTTGACCGGATTTTTTTAACTGACCTGGATGGCAATGAATGGAAAACAATAATTGCTGATGTTCAGCAAAGGCTCACTGATTCAGTAATACGCAATTCAGTTAAGAAAATGCCACCAGAAGCATTTGGAATCAGGGGAGAAGAACTTATCAAAAAAATGATAAGCCGCAGAAATTTATTATCGGATGCCGGGATGAGATATTACCGTTTTATTTCAAGAGATGTGAATATAGTCGGTAGCAATGAAAAAGAATATTTTAAAGTAAACAATTTGGGGAACGGTCTCCGGGTAAGAGTATATAGCCGGTCAAGGGCAAAAGATACAAGTTTTATAATATACGACAGGGTGTTTCGCCCGGGTGAAACAAACGAGATCAGGTTATACGGTCTTGCAGATGATGACAAATTTGAAATAGATTCAGCTACCAGTTCCAGGATTAAAATCCGCATTATTGGCGGAACGGGATACGACACTTTTGATTTAAAAGGCAGTGTAGAAAGTTTATTATACGACTTAAAATCAGGAGAAAATATTATCAAAAACAGCCGTCACGCCAAAAACCGTTTTTCTAATGACCCCCCGGTAAATGACCGGAGTATTCTTGGTTTTAATTACAATACCACAAGATTACCTCAATTGCATTTAAGCTATAGCTCTGATGATGCTTTAGTAATTGGAGCTGCCGTTTCAAAAAGAACCCATGGTTTCAGAAATCTTCCTTATGCATCTGATCATCGTCTGTCGGTTTTATATGCCCCGTATCGTAAAGCATACCAGGTCAGGTACAGGGGTGAGTTAAACCATATTACCCGTAATATAGATATGGTTATAGCAGGAAAATTTTCGAACCCGGCATTAAGAAACTTTTTTGGCCTTGGCAATAATACCAAAATTGACCACTCAAAACGTTTTACTTTTTATCAAACCCGTTACCAGTCTATTGAGTTTGAAGCACTGATACGCCGGCGTTTTTTTGAAAATTTACAATTAATGGCTGGTCCATGGTTTTATAATTATCAAAACCATTACAAAAATAACAGTGATAATATTTTAAGTAAACAAGGGAATTCCGGATTTGATTCAGCCCGCATTTTCAGCAAAAAATCTTATCTCGGGGTTAAACTTGCCGTACATTTTGACAACAGGAATAACGAACTTTTTCCAACCCGTGGCGTGCAATGGCGCAATGAATTTTTAATGGCTCCTGGTCTTTCAAACGGAAGTAATTTATATTCAAAATTCAGCTCCGATATGTCTGTTTATGCGAGTTTTAGCAATCCTGCCAAAATTGTACTGGTATTCAGAGTGGGCGGCGGCCGTATTTTTTCAAAAAACTACGAATATTTCCAGGCGATGACAGTGGGGATGGATAACGATTTATATGGTTTTAGAAAAAACAGGTTTGCCGGCCGTTCTTCTTTTTATACGGGGTTAGAATTGAAAAGGAAACTTTTTAAGATCAATTCATACCTGCTGCCCGGAGAATTTGGTCTTACGGGGTTTTACAATATTGCACGGGTAAAAATAAAAGAAGAAAAATCGAAAAAATTTCATGGTTCCTACGGAGGTGGTTTTTACTTTCTTCCATTTAACCGTTTTCTTATTTCTGGTACGGTGGGATTTTCTCAAGGTGAAAAAGTCTTCAATTTTACCATCGGTACCAAAATTAATCTTAACTATTAATACGGCATGATTCTTACAGCATATTAAACTGGCAGGAATATATCAGGCCTGCCAAAATTTAAAAAAATGACCCCCACCAGTATTGTTTTGCCGAGGCGTTCTGCCGTAAAGAAAAAAGAATGGCAACTTATCCTGATCATTGCCATCTCCTGGACCGTTATTGATTTTCTTATTTTTCTTTTCAAGCTTGCCACGCAATCATATACCCCAAAATATGAAAGCACTGCATCTGGGGCTACTAAAACCATATTACTGCGGGAATTGAATGTTTTTATTTTTAGTCTTATTATCGGCTATTTTCTTATATCTGTATTCAAAAATTTTCTGCGCAATATATCACCGGGAATAAATCTGCTTATTAAAACACTGTTGCTTATTACGGTGGCCATTCTTATGAATTTTCTTATTTATTTTACCTACAGCCTCCTTATCGAACAGCAACCGGTGTCTGCAGCTTTTAATAAGTTTGTGGAAAATACATTCGAACGTAAATGGTTGCTGGAGAAAATGCCGGAGTGGGTATTGTTATTTATATTCACCCAGCTTGCCCTGGAAATCAATCACCGGTATTCGCAGGGTGTTTTTTTTAATATTATTATGGGCAGATACCTGCAGCCAAAGGAAGAAAAAAGGATCATTATGTTTATTGATCTGAAAAATTCCACCCCTATTGCAGAAAAGCTGGGGCATAAGGAATACTTTAAATTTATCCGGGATGTGATTTATTGTATGTCAGCCGGTATAGCAGAATATGATGGGCGGGTATACCAATATGTGGGAGATGAGATTGTGGCCTGGTGGCCTTCGTCAACCCCCAATGCAAAAAAATGCGTCAATTCTTTAATTGAAGCAAGAAAAATACTTAACAAGAATGCTGAGATCTTTAAACGGGGTTATGATATCTTACCGGAATACAAAGTAGGTATTCATACAGGAAATATAACGGTAGGCCAGGTAGGCATCACAAAAAAAGATCTTGTAATGAGTGGTGATACCATCAATACAGCAGCCCGCATACGAAGTGCCTGCACTGAACTGAATCAGAAATATGTAGTGTCTAAAGAATTTATTGAGTTGCTGGAAATGAAAGACTGGCAAAGCGAAAGCCTGGGTATGGTGGATTTGAAAGGTAAAAATGAAGACATTGAGTTATTTGCCTTAAAAATTTGATTTACCTTTCCGGCCATGTACAGAAAGGATTTCTATAACCAAACCAAGAACACAAAATTATGGCTGGCTTCGGAAAGGACGGTCACAAAAATTCTGTTGATCATAGCTCTCTTACTCATTTTTTTTCTTATCTGGGTTGTCTTTATCTATGGCAAACCTTCATTTGATGAAACAGTATTCCACTTTGTTACCCCATATGTTACAACGGAACGCACCCGTTTCATGCTGTTTATTACCTTTCTTGCAAACCCTAAGTTTCTAGTGCCAGCCAACCTCCTGTTATTGCTTTTTTTTCTTATCAAAAGGTATAATTGGCTGGCTCTTCGTATTGGCATCATAGCACTCGGGGGACTTCTTATTAAATTAGGATTAAAACAACTATTTCATCGTATCCGTCCCGATAATTCTTTAATAGAAGGAGGAGTAAATGGTTTTAGCTTTCCAAGCGGCCATGCTATGATGAGTGTTGCATTTTATGGCTTCCTGATATGGCTGTGTGCCCATAGCATAGCCAACAAACGAATACAATTTTGCATTATTATTTTTTTAGCCCTGCTTATTTTACTAATCGGTTTTAGCCGCATTTATCTCCGGGTGCATTATGCTACCGATATTGTTGCAGGCTTTTGTACCGGCTTTGTATGGCTGAGCTTTTGCCTCTGGTTAATTGATAAAAAACAATATGCTACGCCTGCCATGCCACCACCTAAAGGCTCATAAACAAACCGGGGCATAGTAAATTTGCAATTACCCTTTTTAAGAATAGCTATTAATTCTTTTTATAGGTAAATTTTAAAATCGTCGCTATTCCCTCACCACCTTCATTGGAAATATACAGGTCCCCGTTAGGAGCAAAAGTTAGCCCCTCGGGTTGATTATATAGGATGGGGTCAAGCCTGAAAACCTCCTCCACCTTTCCATCCTTACCCGCAATGACCAGCAATTTTCCAACTGAAGCTACCACAAACAATTTCCCGGTGACAGGGTTGATGCAAGCAGCCGATGGCTTAAATTCTGCTTTTTCATCTTTTAATAATGTTTGGATCGCCCCGATATCAATTGTATATAGTGGGTCGGTAGAAAAGGTTTGTGTTTTCGGGTCGAACCTGTAAGCTGCCCTTATCATATCTTTTTCATGATCACATTCCTTGCAAAGTATGATTAGGGAACCGTCCGCATCTTTATAAAGACTTTCAAATTCATTTTTACCTTCTATACCAAGTGTATATTCCTGTGGAATCATTGAACTGTCTTCTGTCAGCACCTTAACAATGCCTCCGGTACTCACCAGCAGGTATTCTGCCGTATCCGTATGAACGATATCTTCATAATCACCCTTTCCGGAAAATCTAACTCTCCCAAATTCATTGCTTTTATTTTTAAAATCTACGGTATAGATATCTCCTTTCTCATCATTCTGGGCTACCAACAGGTTTTTGCCAGGTATATACCCCATCCCCGAAATCTCATGAAGTGGTTTTCCCAGTTCCATTTTTTCATCGGGAGCGGAAAAATTATACCCTGCTCTGCTGACCTCTTCCTTGCTATTCAGGCTGGTATCTCTATACACAAATTTTAAAAGTGTTCCTTTTGAACTTATTCCTTCATTTGAAATATACATATCCCCGTTTTGCTTGAAAGTAATCCCTTCGGGCTGCGGGAAGAGAGTTTTGGAAAGCTCAAAAACAGATTCAACTTTTCCCATCAAATCTGTTATCACCAATTGATTACTCGCTGATGAAAGTATATACAGTTTTTTAAGTATGGGATGAATTGCAGCGGCTGAAGGCTGCAGTTTTGAAGTTTTATGCGGTGAAAGCTCCTCTACTTTAGCGGCATCAATAACAAATATTGGCTTACTGTCAAACCCGATGGAATCGGGATAAAAAGCAAAGGCACTCACTGATTTATTATCATCCAACCCGCAATTTTTACAGATCACTACCAGGGCATTATGATTCGGATCGTAATACATGGTTTCAAAATCATTACTGCCGGAAAGATTAATTTTACCTGCTTCTACCCCGTAAAATTTGTTACTGCTGTCTTTGATAAACTTGGTTATCACCCCATCGCTCCGCAGGATATAGGGTACTCCATTCATTATTGTTACATCCTCATAATCGCCTTTACCAGCAAAAGAATATTCCGTGGGAGGAATCATTATATCCTTCTCCAGGAGATAAAGACTTCCCTTTTCATCATTAACAGCAAGAAATACATTGTTTTTATGGTCCCATGCAACACCTGATATTTCTTTGAGTGCAAAATCAAGTTTGTAAGTAACTGCTACAGAAAAATTATAACGTGGCGGGGATTTCAATACCCTCTCTTTTTGGTGGCAGGCTGTACTTAGAACTACAAGAAACAGTGGGACAGAGAGAAATTTAACCCGGAAATTTAAAAATTTCATTCTTCTTATTTTGTTTAAATTTATCAAAAGTTATCTTTATAGCATGACGGAAAATCAATTATCTCTTTTACAGGATGCCCAGGCACTCGTAACAGACTTATTATCGAACAAACTTAGTAAAAGTATCAGGTTTCATACACTTCAGCATACACAGGAAGTGGTAGCCGCCTGCGAAAAGCTTGCCGAATACCACCAGTTGTCTGATGATGATCGTTTTGCTCTTATTCTGGCAGCCTGGTTTCATGATACCGGCTACACCGGGGGCGAAGCTAAAGAACATGAAACTGTAAGTGTGCAAATAACCACTGATTTTTTGACTGCCCATTCTGCCAGTGAAGATCTGAAAAATAAAGTAACTGGCTGTATCAACGCCACCCGGATACCGCAAAGCCCTACCACAACTATTGAACGACTGATATGCGATGCAGATTTATTTCACCTCGGTACTGATGATTTTAAGGAAAAAAACCGGCTGCTCCGGGAAGAATACAAGGAATTTAGCGGAAAAGATATTTCGAAAAAAGACTGGCACAAGATAAACATCCGTTTCCTGGAGGGACACCAATACCTTACTGATTATGGGAAAGAAAAACTGCAACCCGTAAAAGAATTACATCTTGCTGAATTAAGACTAAAAGACAAAACCAATGAAGCAATGAAACCCGATAAAAAAGAAAAGAATAAAACAAAAGATAAAGACAAAATAGCAGAGGCTGCCAAAGAAGCCGCTGATGCCAAGAAAAAGAAAGAAAAAGAAAGCCAGTCGGAAAGAGGCATGGCTACCGTCTTTCGCATTATGTCTCAAACGCAGAATAACCTGAGCCAGATGGCTGACTCCAAGGCCAATATTCTTATCTCGGTTAATGCGATTATCCTTTCCGTCATGATCTCCAGTTTGTTCGAAAAATTACAGACAGACCCAAACCTGCAGATACCCCTTGCGCTAATTGTTATTGTTTGTGTGGCATCCATTGTTTTTGGCATCCTGGCCACCCGGCCCAATGTATCCGGCGGCACATTTACTAAAGAAGATATTGCAGCCAAAAAAACAAATTTATTATTCTTCGGCAACTTTCATAATATGAGCCTTGATGATTATAGCTGGGGAATGACGGAGATGCTGAACGACAAATACTATATGAGTAATAGCATAATCAAGGATAACTATTTCCTGGGTGTGGTGCTGGCAAAAAAATACAAGTATCTGCGTATTGCTTATAACATTTTTATGTACGGATTGATAATAGCTATTCTGGCTTTTGTGGTTGCCTTTCTGATGCCGGATGCGACTGAGGTTTATACACCAGGATAAGTAATTACTTGTTCAAACAATAAAAAAATGAAAAAAATATTTTCCATTGCCACAGTGGTAATCCTTGTTGCATGTAACAATTCGAAAAAAGAAAGCGGCACGGGTGATGCAACAACCACAACAGTAACAGAAAATAACACATCGCCGGTAAGTAGTAACTCATCAGCTGGCGCAGCTACTGTTACTTATACCGTGGCAGATACTGCAAGAAGTGTCAGCGGTTCGGTGCTCGTTCAAAAAGATAAAGACAAATTATCACCGGGTAACGAGCATCTCGCTATAGTGACAGGAAACAGTTCCGGGGACGAATCGTTTGTGCTGAATTTTCTTTTTGCCCTTAAACCGGGAACTTATCCTGTAGCAGGAATGAGCTTTACCCGGAGTAACCAGGTATTTGGCGGAATACTGGGCGGCGGGCCAAAGATCACCAAATACAAAGTAACCCTTACAGAATGTGAAGACCTTGGCAGTAACAGTATGGGCGGACACAAATGGAAAATATCCGGTTCGGTGGATGAAGAAGTAACTATAGAAGCAATGGGTATTATGAAGATGGACAAAACACATCCTTCGGATATTAAAGTAAATAAGATAAGTTTTACCAACCTTACTTTTGATGATAACTGGGAAGAGATGATGAATAAAGCAATGGAAAAAATGAAGGAAAAAAAATAAACAACTCGTTTTTAGTTTACTTAACCAATCCGGTAAGTGTGCCACTTAATAGTAATGTTTTCAAATGCTTTTATCTCCGGGTGAGTTTATTTCGGCAAATGAGCAATTAATTCTATCTCCAGTCTTGCGTCAGCCATAAATAATCTTGTTACCTGCACCCAGGTGGCCGCCGGAAAATCTCCTTTGTAATAAGTTTTCCGGGCATCATTGTATTTTTTCATTGCTTCAATGTCAGTAGTAAATAAATTTTCTTTGACCACATTTTGAAAAGTAGCTCCGTAGCTTTTCAATGTTTTTTCGAGTGCATCATACACCCTTTTTATTCCTTCGGGATTTACATCCCGGGCCACCGTGCCGGAGATATAGATTACATTATCCACTTTCACAGCTTGAGCATAACCTGCCGTGGTATCCTGTGTCCCGGTTCCCCAGTTGTATTTTTCTTTTTTGATATTATTTTCCTGCGCCTGAATAGTCAGCAAAAAGACGCCCTGGAAAAGAAGGAGCAGAGTTATTAGCTTTCTCATATTTGTAAGTTTTTACGAATATAAGAGCCGTGAGAGTTAATGAAAGTTAAAAAATTACCGGCGGTATTACGCATCTGGCCGGGAGCATAAAAACATATTTTTACTATAGCAAACCGGCCTGAAACCTGATACTCAGGCAATCAGCATTTCTTCCAGCTTCATCACCAACTCTGTTTTGGTAATCGGTATCCCCATTATTTTATTGTAGCCTTTCGCATCTACAAAATAAACATCCCGGATGATTTTGATAAGCTGCCCGTTATTGATTTCAGGAATCAATACGGTTTCAAAGTTTTTAATAATATCGCCGAGGTTTTTTGGAAAAGGACGAACATACCGCAGGTGTGCATGGCTGATGGCATGACCTTTAGCCTGCAATTCTGCACAGGCACTTTTGATGGCTCCATATGTAGAGCCCCAGCCCAACACTAATATCTTTCCCTTATCCGGACCGCTGTCTAATTTTTGCTCAGGAATATATTCCGCTATCTTATCTACTTTCTCCTGCCTGATTTTTACCATCAGCTGGTGATTCTCCGGTTCGTAACTGATGTTACCGGTTACGTTTTGTTTTTCCAATCCGCCAATGCGGTGTTCCAATCCCGGTGTACCCGGCACCGCCCAGGGTCTTGCTAATTTTTCATCTCTTAAATACGGTTGTAACTTTTCTTCATGATCGCCTAATTCTGTTTTAAACTTCACCGTAATGGGCCGCAACTCTTCCGCTGTCGGGAATTTCCATGGCTCTGCTCCATTGGCAATATACCCATCACTTAAAAAAATAACGGGTGTCATATGCTGCACTGCAATTCTCACTGCTTCATACACCGCATCAAAACAATCCGCAGGCGTAGAAGCAGAAACGATGGGCATCGGGCATTCACCATTTCTTCCATAGTAGGCTTGCATCAGATCCGATTGTTCTGTCTTGGTGGGCAAACCTGTGGAAGGGCCGCCTCTTTGTATATTACAAATCAATAATGGAATCTCCAGCATTACTGCCAAACCCATAGCTTCTGCCTTCAATGCCATACCGGGACCTGAAGTAGAAGTAACTCCCAATGACCCGCCATACGCAGCGCCGATAGCAGATGTTATGGCCGCTATTTCATCTTCGGCCTGGAAAGTTCTTACTCCAAAATTTTTATACTTGCTCAGCTCATGCAGAATATCAGATGCCGGTGTGATAGGATAAGAACCGAGAAATAATGGTAAGCCACTTTTTTGTGAAGCGGCAATCAATCCATATGTTACCGCCATATTACCCATAATGGATCGGTAAGAACCCGGTTGCATCTTTGCTTTCTCTACGGAATAGGTGGTAGTGAATGTTTCTGTTGTATCGCCATAATTATAACCCGCCTGCAGCACTTTTACATTGCTCTCCATTATCTCCGGCTTTTTTCCAAACTTCTCTTTTAAAAAGCTGATGGTATTCTCCATGTCACGGTTGTACATAAAATAAAGAAAGCCCAGTACAAACATATTCTTGGCCCTGTCCTTTTCTTTCATTCCCATCGTAAAATCCTTCAGTGCCTCTCTCGTCATCTTCGTCACATCCATCTTTATCACCTCGTAATTATCAAGGCTGCCATTCTCCAATGGATTTTCTCCTTCGGGATAATTGGCAAGGCGAAGATTTTTACTGTCAAAGCCATCAGTATTAACGATAATCTTTCCGCCTTTTTTTAGTTCTGATAAATTTGTTTTTAACGCCGCTGCATTCATCGCCACCAGCACATCGCAGGCATCACCGGGAGTAAAAATCCTGTCGCTGGAAAAACGTAACTGGTAACCACTCACACCCGGCAGGGTTCCTATCGGGGCCCTTATTTCCGCCGGAAAATCCGGGAAAGTGGAAAGGTCAATACCCAGCATCGCCGTGTTGTTGGTAAACTGGGTGCCGGTCAGTTGCATACCATCGCCGCTGTCGCCGGCAAATTTAATAACAACATCCTGTAAAACTTCCTGTTTGCGTACCATGCAGTAATAAGTTATTATGCGAATTTAAAACAAGTTGTGATTGGTTGAAGATAGATTTTCCGGTCGGTTTCTTCCTTATTATCCAAATTTGAGTAACAATTTCTATATTGCCAGTTACAAATAAAAGTATGAAAAAATATTTTAACCTGCCCCTGTTCTCACTGCTACTGCCATTTATTTTACTGGCACAGGCCGATGAGGATATTTATGAAGCCAATCGCCTGAAAAAAACATTTCCGGATGACCGGGTAGTGGCTACCATCGTAGAAGAAGAATTTAATTTTGATAAAGGCCGCAGCGATGATAAGCTACCGGTGGTAACAGCTACCAAAAATACAGGTATCACTTTCCTGGCTCTCCGGGAAAGAGCCAGTATCCAGTATTATGATTTTTACAATTCATTCTGTAAGATCACTTCCTTCAAACAATTAGAGAAAGCCAAAGGGATGTTTGGCGTTAAAAAGAATTACAACGTAGGCTATGCCATTGACAGGTCGGCCAGCTCCAGCGATTATTTTTCGGATGACAGCCGGGTAAAATATTTCAATATCGGCTTTACAGGTTATGGCGACATAACCAGGGTGGAAACTGAAAAAAAGTATTTCGACAGCAAGTATTTAACCTCCGTTTATTTTCATAGCTGGTATCCTGCAAAAGAAAAAATTATACGCATCAAAATACCCGACTGGCTGGAGCTGGATGTCCGGGAATTTAATTTTGAAGGCTATAAGATTACAAAACAAAAAACACAGGAAAAAGGTGTTACCGTTTTCACCTACAGGCTACAGAATACAACCGCCATGAAGAATGAACCAAGAGCTATCGGCGCTGCCTACCAGTATCCTCACCTGATGTTTGTGGTAAAATCGTTTAACTATGATGGGAAAAAAGAGAAAGGTTTTGGTGATGTGGGAGATTTGTACAACTGGTACAATTACTTGTATAAAAAAAGCATCAATAAACCGGATGAGATGAAAGCAAAAGTGGCTGAACTCACCCGGGGTAAGGCCAATGATATAGAAAAAGTAAAAGCAATTTTTTACTGGGTGCAGGACAATATCCGCTATATCGCTTTTGAAGATGGCCTGGCGGGTTTTATCCCCGCTGCTTCGCAAGATGTTTACAAATCAAAGTATGGCGACTGCAAAGGCATGGCCAACCTGATGACAGAAATGCTGAAGCTGGCTGGGCTTGAGGCCTATATGACATGGATAGGAACAAGACATATTCCTTATGATTACACATTGCCATCCCTGGCGGTGGATAATCATTGCATCAGCACTGTTATTCTCAGCGGCAAAGAATATTTTCTGGATGGTACAGAAAAATATATCCCCTTTGGTGATTATGCCTGGCGCATACAGGGCAAAGAAGTGCTGATTGGAAAAGGGACCAGCTATGCTGTAAAGAAAGTACCGTTACTTGATAAGGATAAAAACAAAGTGCTTACCCAAACAAGTTTTCAGTTAAAAGACAATATTTTAAAAGGGCATGTAAAAGTGACGCTGACGGGTGAGCAACGCACCAGCTTCCATCAATATTACCATGATCTGCCGGCAGATGATAAGAAAAAACTGCTGCAGCGGTTTCTTGAATTCGGGAATAAGAACCTGGTTATCTCCGGCGTAAAAACATCTGATCTCAGCAACCGGGAAATTCCTGTGATAATTGAAGGTGATATTGACCTGAGTAATTATGTGATTACCGAAGACAAAGAAATATATGTGGGTATTGATTTTTTTGCGGAGGATCTTAGAAGTTATATTCCGGATAAAGACCGGCAGCAGGATTATGTATTGCACTCAAGTTATGTATCGCAGGATGAAACAGAACTGATCTTGCCCGCAGGGTATAAAGTAGCTTCTTTACCGGCTGCCATTAATGAAAAAGCTGAAGATTATGAAGTGAATGGCTCTTACAGCAGCAAAGACAATAAAATAATTTTCAAAAAGACACTATCATTTAATACCGGACGAATAAGAAAAGCTGATTTTGAAAACTGGAAAACGTTTGCGAAGAAGCTGAAAGACTTTAACAGCAACCTGATACTGATTAAAAAACCGTAAGAATTTCCCACAAAGACACCAAGAACACAAAATAAATCTTATGACAGAAAATGAATTAGCCACTATAGCTGTTGATATAGCTTACAAAATTCATAAGACATTGGGCCCTGGCTTACTGGAAAGTGTTTATGAAGCAGCCTTTGTTTATGAATTGGAGAAAAGACGCATAGCCTGCACCCGGCAGCAGGGAATTATTACCAGGTACGAAGAGGTAATACTTGATATTGGCTTCAGAACTGATATTATCATGGAAAACAAATTGATTGTAGAACTGAAATCAATAGAACGTTTTGAAAAAGTACATCATAAAACCGTGTTGACTTATTTAAAGCTTAGTGGAATAAAGCTGGCCATTATGATAAACTTTAATGTTGATCTGATTAAGGATGGTATTCACAGGAAAATAAATGGACAATTGTTATAAATAAAAATCACAAAGTGATTTTCTTAGTGGTCTTAAAAATTATCCCACAAAGACCACTAAGTACACAAAGAAAATAGCTTAGTGTCCTTTGTGTCTTTGTGGGAGAAAAAAACTATGCAAAAATTAATTTTAATTCTTATCTTTTTAGTTACCT
>JANPMI010000178.1:0-4721 GCA_031422725.1 Chitinophagaceae bacterium
CAGATGAAAACATACCTGGCAAATAAAGTGAAAACTGTTACAGCGACCGGCTATGATCAGCGGGGTACAAAGGCAACAGATTTCTCAGAGTTCCAGGAAATAAAAGAAAATGGAATGGCGTTAAAGTTCTCGGCTGTCACCAACCTGAATAAGACAGTTATTTATTCAAAATTTGATACACAGGGAAGGCTGATAAGCATGACAGATTCTTCCACCGCCATTGAAAGTGTAACTACCTATGAATATGATGCAGCGGGTAAAATAACCAAAGTACAAAACACCACGAAAGATGCTGCCAATGATTTTAACCAGGCAGAAACTCATTACTGGTTGTACAATACGGCGGGAAATCCGGAAAAAATGTGGCGGGTTATTAATAATACCGATAGCCTCGAAATTCGTTTTGCACCCGATGAGTATGGCAACAGCATTGATGAAAGAACATTCAGAAAAGGAACTGAAACTGCTGCCATCTATTATTATTATGATGACAAAAACCGCCTGACCGACATTGTCCGGTACAACACAAAAGTTCAGAAATTGCTGCCCGACATGTTGTTTGAATATGATGACAAAGACAGGGTGATTCAAAAAATTACTACAACATCAAGTATTAAACTGGGTTACCTGATCTGGCGTTATATTTTCGATGAAAAAGGACTAAAAACAAAAGAAGCACTTTTTAATGATGATAAGCAACTGACAGGGAAGATTGAATACAGTTATACGTTTAGTCAATAGCTTCTTTTATAAAAAGAAAAAGGTCAGAAAAACTCTCTAACCTTTGTGCCCAAGACTGGATTCGAACCAGCACACCGTTACCGGCGCTACCACCTCAAAGTAGTGCGTCTACCAATTTCGCCACCTGGGCAGGTTACAGGTATTCCTGAATTGAGGACTGCAAATGTAAGTTGTTTATTTTTTCAGAACAATTCTGAACGTAGTTCCTTTTCCGATTTCTGATTGTTTTACAAATATTTCTCCTTTATGATATTGTTCAATGATTCTCCGGGAAAGACTAAGACCCAGGCCCCATCCTCTTTTCTTAGTAGTAAAGCCGGGTTTAAAAACTCTTCCCGCATTTTGTTTACTGATGCCTTTACCGGTATCCGTAACATCAATATGTACTTCCCTGTTATCATCATTAATATCAACGGTTATATTCCCTTTGCCTTCCATGGCATCCAATGAATTCTTCAACAGGTTTTCAATCACCCAATCAAACAACGGGGCCGATACCCTGGCCGGAATATGAGGTTTGTTATGTGTGTTTACAGAAAAAATAATTCTCCCTGTTGCTCTTTTTCTCATATAATCTACCATCGTATTAATCTGAGCCACCAAATCAATTTCTTCCAGTTGCGGGGTGCTGCCTATTTTACCAAAGCGATCAGATACTAATCGTAAGCGGTCAACATCTTTCTCCAGTTCCTGTACTATCTTTTCATTGCCGGAACTTTCTTTCAGCATCTCTACCCAGCCTTCGAGAGATGATACAGGAGTTCCCAACTGGTGTGCTGTTTCTTTGGCCATGCCTGCCCACACCTGGTTCTGCACCGAACGGTAGCTGCTTCTCAATGAAATAAAAATAATACTGATGAAAAGAGCTACTATGAAAAGCTGAATTAGCGGATAATAACGAACTTCATTCAACAATTTTGAATTGCCGTAATAATAACGGTTAATCTTTGTTGTATCCGCAGGATCTGCCCATGCAATAGCCGGGTTTTGCGATTTAAATTGTTTTAGTTTGTTTTCAACATACGAAATATTGTTAGCAGCTTTAGCCGGGTCAAGATTTATAAACTGAATAATACTGTCTTTTTCATTCGTTTCAATAATTGGAATTGTCTTGTTTTCCGTAAGAATCATCGAAGCAAGCCTTGTATCAGCATCGGGAGGTGAGTTAATCACAAACTTTCCTGCCTCAATCCATTGCTCCACTTTTTGCTTCTCTTCGCCGGCAATCTTGCGGGCCAGGTATTGTGAGTAAATAATCGTTCCGCTCACTATCAAAATAGCAAGCACCGCCAGCCCTGTTCTCCAGTTTAAAATTTGACGAAACATGTTTCGAATTTACCACGGATAAACCGGCTTCCCTTATTTTTGAATAAATATTTTCCCTCCATTGAGCCACTCACCTAAAGTAAGCATCGTAATATTAAACTGGAACGGACAAAAATACCTGGAACAGTTTCTGCCATCTGTACTCGCAGGCAATTATACCAACTATGAAGTAATAGTTGCAGACAATGGTTCCGTTGACAGTTCTGTTTCTTTTCTTGAAAAAAATTATCCGCACATCCGTCTTATCCGTTTTACTGAAAACTATGGTTTTGCCAGGGGATACAATGAAGCACTAAAACAGGTGCAGTCGGATTATTATTGTATCCTTAACTCTGATGTTGAAGTGCAGCCCGGCTGGTTGCACCCGATGGTTGATATGCTGGAAAAAGATAAAAATATTGCGGCCTGCCAGCCAAAACTTCTCTCTTACCATAATAAAAAAATGTTTGAATATGCCGGTGGTGCCGGTGGCTGGTTGGATAAATATGGTTATCCCTTTGCGAGGGGAAGAGTGTTTGATATTTCAGAGGAAGATCATGGACAGTATGACCAGGCGGAGCCTATCTTTTGGGCCAGCGGCGCAGCCTTATTTATCCGTTCTTCTGTTTTTCATGAAATGAAAGGATTTGATGAATATTTCTTTGCCCACCAGGAAGAAATTGATTTGTGCTGGAGAATACAGTTAGCCGGGTATAAAATTTATGCCTGCCCGTCTTCGGTTGTTTATCATGTAGGGGGTGGCACATTACCCAAAGGCAACTCCCTGAAAACATACCTTAATTTCCGGAATAACCGGATCATGATATCGAAGAACATGCCTTTATCAAAAAAAATCTGGGTGGTACCGGTAAGAAATCTGCTCGATGCTGTTTCAGCATGGAAAGGTTTATTTACCGGTGATGCGGGTTATTTTATAGCGATACTCCGGGCACATCTTGCTTTTTTAAAATGGTGGTTGTTTCATAAAAAAGAAAGTGTTTTTCCGGCAGATAAAAAAGGAAACCTCACCGGGCATTTGCAAAAGAATATGGTGTGGCAGCATTTTGTAAAAAAGAAGAAGTATTTCTCGGAAATTGTGAGTAAAACAAAGTGATTTTTTACATTGAACCCTTATTTTTGCAACACAAAACCCCACTATGAGTAATACGCAGGAATACAACCAGGAATTACAAAAAATTCAGGATAAGGATTTTAGCCACAACTGGGTGTCCTCTTCAGCATTTCTTTTTTACCTGCAGGTAGCCTGTATTGTTGCTTTTGTTTTTGGTGGCTGTTTTATGCTCTATACCAAGCGTTACGATAAGCCGGATGTGCCAGTGCAGGAAAGCACTTTATATACTCCCAAGTATAAATAAGTCAGTTTAAATTTTTTTAAAAAGGGCTACTGCCCTATTTTTGCGACCCCAAAGTTCTTTAACGGCTGATTTCAAATCAGCTGATTATTACCGGTAAGTAGTTCATTGTACCAGTTTGAGCAAGGTTACGTCAAATGAACTATTAATTATGCGGAAGTAGCTCATTTGGTAGAGCACGACCTTGCCAAGGTCGGGGTGGCCGGTTCGAGCCCGGTCTTCCGCTCCAAGAATCCTTCCTCCTATGGCGGAGGGATTTTTTTTGAAATAAAGGCCCTGGTGGTGGAATTGGTAGACACGCAGGACTTAAAATCCTGTGGGCAGCAATGCCCGTAACGGTTCAATTCCGTTCCGGGGCACTTCTTAAAGGCGATTCAATAAAATGAATCGCTTTTTTATTGGTGTCTGACGTCTCCTCAAGGGCGTCTGACACCTTCCTGTATTATTTGTAGATTTGAAATAAAGGAGTAAGTAAATGGCGACAGAAATTAAATGCCCGAATTGTGGTCACCAGTTTGAACCAACTGAATCTATCCGGGAAGAGATAGAAAAAGAATTACGGTCGAAAATGGTGGATTGGCAAAAACAAAAAGAAAAACAACTCGAAGAAAATATCCGTAAAAATGTTTCATCTGATTTTGAAACGAAATTCCGCCTGCTGGAAGAAAACAATAAAGACAACGAGGAAAAACTAAAACTCTCCCGCCAAAAAGAAGCTGATTTTCTCCGGAAGGAACAGGATCTGAAAAACAAAGAAGCAGAAATTGATCTAACTGTCCAGAAGCAATTGCAGAGAGACAGAGAAAAACTGACAGAAGACATCCGTAAAATAGAAGAGCAGAAAGTAGCTGCTAAGGATACAGAATACCAGTTGAGGTTAAAAGAACTGGAAAAACAATTAGATGACCAGAAAAAACTGGCTGAGGAAATGCGCCGCAAATCTGAACAAGGCTCTATGCAATTGCAAGGAGAGGTACAGGAACTGGCATTGGAAGAAATGCTGAAAGCGGCTTTCCCATTTGATATAATAGGTGAAGTGGGCAAAGGAGTTCGGGGTGCAGATTGCATACAAACTGTCCGCAATAATTTTGGACAGGAATGTGGTAAAATTATTTTTGAAAGTAAGCGGACAAAAGATTTTGCCGGCGACTGGATTGAAAAACTAAAAGCCGATATGCGCAGGCAGTCTGCTGATGTGGCAGTAATTGTTACACAAGTCCTGCCAAAGGATATGGATCGATTTGGCGAAAAAGATGGCGTATGGATTTGCAGTTTTGCAGAAGTAAAAGCCATCGTTCATAT
>JANPMI010000179.1:0-1668 GCA_031422725.1 Chitinophagaceae bacterium
CCTGTTGCAGGCAGCGCCTATACTTACTCGTATGCCACGATGGGTGAATTTATGGCCTGGATTATTGGTTGGGACCTTGTGCTGGAATATGCGGTAGGTGCAGCTACTGTGGGAATAAGCTGGAGTGGGTATCTTGTTAAATTTCTTGCAGGATTTAATATTCAATTACCAAATGAATTAACTGCTGGCCCATGGGATGACGGAATTATTAACCTGCCTGCAGTTTTTATTATTGTATTAATGAGTTTGTTATTGATAAAAGGAACTAAAGGGAGTGCTATTGTTAATAGTATCATTGTTACATTAAAAGTTGCTGTGGTTTTGACATTTATTATTCTAGGTTGGCAGTATATAAATACGAGCAACTATGACCCTTATTTTATACCTGCCACTGAACCAGGCCATGAAAGTTTCTTTAATAATGGATTTGGAGGTGTAATTCGGGCTGCGGCAATCGTTTTCTTTGCCTACATCGGGTTTGACGCAGTAAGTACCGCTGCACAAGAAACAAAAAACCCTAAGAGAAATATGCCAATCGGTATACTGGGTTCTCTTGCGATTTGCACTGTTTTATATCTTCTTTTTGCCCATGTAATGACTGGCGTTACCAGTTATAAAACTTTTTTAGGCAGCGACAGTAAAGATGCAATTGCCCCTGTTTATGTTGCCATTGAGCATATGGGTAGTACTACAAACGCTGCAGGGGTTATACAACCTGATTATCCCTGGTTGAATCGGGCTATTGTAGTCGCCATTCTTTTTGGATATGCTTCTGTTATCCTGGTGATGTTGATGGGACAAAGCCGTGTGTTCTTTAGTATGAGTAAAGATGGATTAATTCCAAAAATTTTCTCCAGTGTCAATCCAAAAACACAAACGCCGGCAAAAAGTAATCTATTATTCATGCTTTTTGTAAGTGCTTTTGCTGCATTTGTACCGGCAAGAGTAGTGGGTGAAATGACGAGTATCGGAACATTGTTCGCCTTCATCTTAGTCTGTATCGGTGTTTGGGTAATGCGTAAAAAAATGCCGGATCTTCCAAGGACATTTAAAACACCGATGGTTCCTTTAGTTCCTATTTTGGGTATAGCCGTTTGCTTATTCATGATGGTGTTCCTGCCAATGGATACCTGGATACGTTTATTGGTGTGGATGCTGATTGGACTTGATATTTACCTGGTGTATGGAGCGAAAAACAGTCATCTGGGTAATGGCACCAACAGCAGGAAGGGAATGAGGATGGCCCGGTACACTGGTATTGCCCTTGCTGTTCTATTAGTGATAGTGGGGCTTCTGCATCAAAATTCAATAGGCTTTGATGCTGACAGAACATTGCTTTATATTTCCATTGCATTTGCAGTAGTTCATTTAGGACTTTTTGCAAGCAAACTGGGTAAGGCCGAACCTGAAAGTTAGTTGTTATTCAAATTATTGTCCTAGCCGTCCCGCACAAAAGCGGGACGGTTTTTCATTTACGGTCATTGCCTTAAATTTGCACCCCCTTCGTTTAGCTACGGTGGGCAGGGCCTCAAAAACACTAATTAACCAATAACCCAATTAACTATACTAATGGGAAGAATTTTTGAAGTACGCAAATCCTCGATGTTTGCCCGCTGGGATAAGATGGCCAAGAACTTTACCCGTATTGGTAAAGAGATAATTATTGCC
>JANPMI010000180.1:0-2417 GCA_031422725.1 Chitinophagaceae bacterium
GGCTCCCGGTAATTATTCTTCACATATAGTCCATTTGATATTTGAACAATCAGAAAAACACCAGTTGCCGCTTCCGAATAATGATACCGTATTTGAATTGGACCTGAACTGAGAATTAGCAACATTCTTTTTCTCAATTAAATAATTTTCACTTATTGTTTTACGCCTTACCTGGTGACTTCCCCAAATAAAAGGAGCATAAACAAGCATGTACTCGGAAGATTGGAAAGTTCTCATCCTGGTTTCGGCATATCCACCTCCGATAGCAGCAAAGGAAGTAGCCTCTAATCTCACTTCATAGCTTTTTTTAATCCGAAGTTTAC
The DNA here is from genome assembly GCA_031422725.1 of Chitinophagaceae bacterium. Classification (GTDB taxonomy): domain Bacteria; phylum Bacteroidota; class Bacteroidia; order Chitinophagales; family Chitinophagaceae; genus JJ008. Next base: position 324 of record JANPMI010000180.1, read on the forward strand.
GTGTATCATCAGGAAATGTACCGGGTATGGTGATATTATTTCTTAACCAGCCACTCAATTCACTAAACCCTGCGAAAAAAGCACCTGTTCCCCAGGCACTGGTTTTTAAAAAACAATTACCATAGTCTCCGCCGCCTGCAGCGATGAGTGAACTATTGCCGGTTATTTCACCAGCTGCTATGCCACAAACATCCACGCATTTATTTGGCTCCAGTTCCGGCATTGGTTTAGTTGAGACAGATACTAATAATGTAAAATTCAGATAAGCATCAAACTGGATCAGGCTGGCAATGTTTTCGGGAAAGACTTGTCTTATTTGTTGTTGATAAGGTGCCACATCTATGCTGGTTCTCGACCATAAATCTTTGAAAAAAGACGAATATTTTTCCGCGATTTGCGCTGTTAAATAACCTTTGTCTTCTATAGTAGTTGCTGAATGTACTGCCTTGAGATCTTCAACATAATTATTATACAGATCTTCCCTGCTCAATTGCTTTTCAAACTGCTCTTTGAGTGGCTTTACAATATCAGTTATTCGTTTTACCTGGTCCTTTGTGAGAAGTGATATCTCTCTTTTTTCTCTTTGTGCCATTGCAGGGAATATAAAAAAAACGGACAGGCCCGTAATGAATATCCCTTTTAAAATAGTAGAATGATTCTTTTTCATAAATTGATTGTTTTTTTTATTAAGTATTATTTCCAAAAGTTTGCAGTACGTTTATCTGTATACATCCGCGTTTTTGTGTTATTCAACATTTGCATTTTCAGCCGTAACAATTGTTAAACCGATTTGTTGTTCCTGTAAATTCATCATCTAGTTCAATGTCATTGCCGTATTTTTTCATCTGTTGCTAAGTAGCTAAGTGTTATTGCTTGCAGCTGTCACGCCGCCATACGAGTGTAACCCTGCAGCCACCTATTATAGCCGGCCATGCGTTCCAGGTATAACCCAATCCTGTATGCACACCAAGGACTTTTGCTTTTCCAAAGGCAATACCTCTTGCTTTATCAATCAAGCCTACCGGAACTTTTTGTGATGCAGAATACCCATCCTGCATTTCTATTCCTATTTCACCTCCCACTATTGGGATAGCAATTTTTTTCCACCACGTTAGAATATTATTATACCGGTCTCTGCCGGGTTCCAGTATAAATGATATTTCATTTGTGTTAACAACATTGTATTCAACTTTGAAATCTATTTCATCGCAATCGTCGCCGGTTTGTAATACACCTGTTGCAGTGGATGGGCCGGGTGGATAAGGATAAACCTGACCTGCAAATGATTTGTCCACTGTTGATAGATCTGTATTCGCAGGAACGAAAGAGCTGTCAGTGGTTAGCTCTGCCGGAAAAGAATAATGCATGATAGAAAGCTTATCATAGGTAGAAGAATTGGTACTCGTTACCGAATATTTTTCGAAAATATTAAAATCAACCTTTGCCTTGTTCCAGTAATTGGGACTGCCTCCATAAAAACTATACACTTTTGCTGAATCCCATGGAATGTCTGCATTAGGTGACTGGTGCTCATGAATAAAACCGAGGGCATGCCCAAATTCATGTAATACCACACTTTTGAATTTCGATTCAGGGAGATTATCATTTACCCATCCCAAATTCATCGTCTTTCCCTCAAATTGATTTACAAGAACATCTCTTCCTATCCACGACCAGCTTGTACCGTCTTTTTTAAATCCTACTTTGATCATTGCCTGCGACACATTATTTGTAAATACAAATTTTATATTGGCATAAGTTTCCCACTCTTTTACGTATGTCTTTATCTTGTTGATCACACTTAACGTTTCACCAGCAAGGAAGCCGACACTAATTGATTCACCCTGCGTCCACATTAAATTGGTAACGATGGAAAGTGGCTGCTTAACGGTTGTCACAGGTTCAAGTTCCCCATTCGATTTTATTTTTGGAATTACCGGTGCCGGAGTAACAATAGTTTTTGCTGGTAAACTTTTGTTTGTTATTTCTTCAATACAGATCTGAACTTTGCTAAAGTCGTAAGGTGGAGGGATGGTGGCTTTAGTTATAATATCTTTTTTATCCAACGGTTTATCATAATCAGGTATAATAATC
>JANPMI010000181.1:0-4071 GCA_031422725.1 Chitinophagaceae bacterium
CGAAGGAATGCTTCGTAATTTTCCAGGCATCTTTAATTGACATAACTAAATAGTGGGATTAAAAATGATGCCAAATAGTTTTATTATTTTAATTTATCATTATTCAGATGCCTGTTGGCATCCCTTTTACTCTTCTTCTCAAAATTTTTCTCCAGTGCCTCTGTCAAATCCACCCCGGTTTGATTAGCGAGACAAATCAATACCCAAAACACATCTGCCATTTCATCCGCCATGTTTTTGTCCTTATCGCTTTCTTTAAAACTCTGGTCGCCGTATTTACGGGCTATGATGCTGGCTAACTCTCCTACCTCTTCTGTAAGAATAGCCATATTGGTTAACTCACTGAAATAGCGGACACCGGTCGTATTTATCCATCCGTCCACCTGTTGCTGGGCTTGCTGAATCGTCATAACAAAAATTTTTGAGTGTGCTTTGCAATATAGCATGATTCTTGTCGTTTCTTTGTTCCACCCTCCGAAAACTATTGTAACCAATTCCTTTAAAAGATCAATGTATTCTATGATAGAGTCTTTCCGCAGGCTAATAGCCGTTGTATCCCTGTCTTTTTTATTTTCTGCTTCCCAGGCACAGCCAATTAATGAGTTGACTGTAAAAAAGGAAACAAAACCTTATAAAGTACTTACTGCCGGCAAACAAATTACCATTAAAAGCAGCAAAGGCATTGAACATGTGATGCTTTGGACAATCAGCGGCAACAGGGTGGTGGAGCAACGAGGGATCAATAACAGCTATTATACTTTTACCATTCCTGTCAATCAAAAAGCTTTCTACCTGATGATAGGGTTAAATGGCGGGAAAATTTATACAGAGAAAATTGGGCTAAGAGAATAGGCTAAGAGTTTAAAATAATAAAATGAGAAAAAAGAGATTAAGCAAAATGCCCTCTTTCCCATAAAAATTCTTAATTGCCAATTTTGTTATTTGTACTTACTCTTTTCCTCGTTCCACTCCTTCATCCTCCTAGCTTATTCTTTACTCTTTGTATCAATTACAATCGTAACCGGCCCTTCGTTGCGCAGCTCCACTTTCATATCTGCCCCGAATACACCAGATTTAATTTTCTTTCCCAAATCAGCCGATAGCTGCTGAATCATTTTTCCATATAGGGGGACAGCAATTTCCGGTTTACTGGCTTTGATATAAGAAGGACGGTTGCCTTTTTTAGTAGAAGCATGAAGTGTGAATTGGCTGACCAATATTATATCCCCTTTTTTCTACAGCACTGATTCATTCATCACTCCGGCTGCATCATCAAATATCCGGAGGTTAACAATTTTATTACTCAACCATTCAATATCTTCTGTTGTGTCGGCATCTTCAATGCCTAACAGCACCAGCAATCCTTTCCCGATTTGCGAATGGATTTTCCCGTCTATCGTTACACTTGCTTTTGACACTCTTTGAATAACTGCCCGCATGTTGTTTGCTAGTTGCTGGTTTAAGTTGCTGGTAAAGTTTCCGGCAAAGGTAATATTCATAAAAGGATTGAAATTATCTTTACATAATAACCAGTAACAAACAACCAGCAACCAGCCACATGACTGACGTAAATAAAGAAATAGCTTTTCAAACCACCCGCAGCGGAGGCAAAGGCGGGCAGAATGTAAACAAAGTGGAAACTGCTGTTATTGCTTCTTTTCATATTGATTCCTCACAATTGCTTACGGAAGAACAAAAAGTATTGCTGAAAGAAAAATTATCCAACAGGATAAGTGCCGATGGTTATTTGCAGGTAAAATCGCAAACCCACCGTACACAATTAGCTAATAAAAAAGAATCCGTTGAAAAAATAAATGAACTGGTTAGAAAGGCCCTGGAAAAGAAAAAGGCCCGCATTGCCACCAAAGCCAGCAAAGGTTCCAAAGAAAAAAGGCTGGAGTCCAAAAAAAGAAAAGCTGAGATAAAATCTGGCAGACAACGATTCAAAAATTAAGATTATTGATTTCCCACAAAAACACGAAGGTCACAAATCAATTAAATTTCACCTTGTGTACTCTGTGGCTTTGTGAGAAATAGTAGTAAACTAGCTATTCAATTAAACCCTGTGCAAAAAAGCTTACTAACGATATCTGTATTACTGGTCCTTACTTTTCTTACATCCTATCTGCTTGGTTCATGTAAAAAAGAGAATACAGATGAATTACAACTGCTGCAACAGGAGATTCCGGCAGGTTTTCCGCAACCATTGTATAAGTTTGAAGACAACCCGCTGAGCAAAGAAGGATTTGAACTGGGAAGAAAATTATTTTATGATGCCCGTCTTTCTATTGATAACCAGCATCCCTGCTCTTCCTGTTATCAGCAAATTGCAGGCTTTGGCACTTTTGAACATGACCTTAGCCATGGTGTCAATAATTCACATACACAGCGAAATGCACCCGTACTTTTCAATCTTGCCTGGAATAACAGTTTTCACTGGGATGGAGAATTTTCTTCGCTGAAAGATGAAGCGGCGCAGCCCATTAACGGGCATTTGAAATGGGAGAAACCTTTGAAGGAGTTATCAATAAATTAAAAGATGACAAACAGTACCGGGACCAATTCAAAAAAGTGTTCGGTTCTCCTTTTATCCGGCCGGACTATATTTTAAAAGCATTGACACAGTTTACCGGTTACATGGTATCTGCCAATTCTAAATATGACCAGTTTAAAAAAGGAGCAGTCACTTTTACTGCACCTGAAGACAGAGGCTACCAGTTGTATAAAGCTAATTGTGCCACCTGCCATCCGGAACCGCTGTTTACTGATTACAGTTTCCGCAACATTGGCTTACCGGTAGATAATTTTTTGAAAGACTACGGCAGAGTAAGAGTTACCGGTAAAAAAGAAGACTCATTAAAGTTTAAAGTGCCCACCCTCCGCAATACTTATATTTCTTCGAACTATATGCATGATGGACGTTTCGGTACACTGGGACAGTGTATCAATCATTATCGCAGTGGTGTGCAACAAAGCACCACACTTGATCCCTTACTGATAAATGGAATTGCACTGACTAATGCAGAAGCCAGTGATATTACGGTTTTTCTCCGCACCTTAACCGATTCAGCATTTTTGAAGGATCCCTGCTTTTCAAAACCACAATAACCGGTTAATAATTTTTTCTATTGCCAATCAATGTTCCCAATGCCTGCCTTTGGGCTTCTATATCCTTCTGCGTTGTCTCCTGGGCTGTTCTGTTATCCTGTAATTTTTTTTCGAGACTGGCCTGATCATCCTTTAATCCCTGGAGTTTTTTCTCTGCTTTGGCCACTGTTTCTTCCTGGTCTTTTATCTGTAGCTCAAGATTAGCAGCCTCTATGTCCGGGAGCATCTCATTTAAAAATACTTTGGCCCTGCCAACCCCGGAGGCTGACATTTTTACCATTGCATTATCATCTCCTTTCATCATTATCATGAAAACCTCCGATTCATCACTTTCTTTCCGGCTTTTGCGTTCCACTTTAATAATATAATCCATCCTGTCTTTACTGATATCGGTGACATAAGCATTTTTGAATATCAAAAACCCCTTGTCTTTATTTAAGAAACCTTTTTCTTCTTTGGCTTTGTACCCTATTCTTTCCATTCTCTTTATGATCGCATTCTCCACCGCTTCGGGAGGATAGGAATAATCAATTGCTATTGCGGCTTGTTTTTTCTTGTCATATTGAATAGTGCCTTCATAAGCCTGTGCAGCAGCAAAAAAAGTGATTGTCAAAAAAGTAATAACTACTAAACTGATTTTCTTCATAACCGTTATTTTTTGGATACTAAAGATACAGTAAGTGTTAAAGGAGTTGCAATAGAAGGAAAGAAAAGACAGAAGAAATACGGGAGATTCGTTTTTTGCCCGGTCAAGGCCTATTTTTGTCCTGTTTTCGCTATGGGTTGACTGGCGAACATTAAATTTCCAATCCTTTGAGTGGAATAAAAAAACTGGCAGGGCAAACATTGTGGTACGGTGCAAGCAGCATTTTTGGAAGATTTCTTAATTACCTGCTTACTCCGCTGCTGGTTACCATTTTTGCCTCCGGCGAATATGGTAAAATCAGTACGTTATTTACCATA
>JANPMI010000182.1:0-11480 GCA_031422725.1 Chitinophagaceae bacterium
AATAATTAACTTTTAAAAATGCTTGAGAATAACGCAAGGTAAAGAAGACTAACTATTAGCAGGAATGCGTAGCAGAAAAAATCGTTCACTTACAAAATGCCCTTATCGCTCAAATTAACAGAGCAAAGATAAGGGTAATAAATCAGATGCTGTGTTTTATTTGTTATGATACTATTAATTGGCTACCGGTGATTCTGCATTGAACATATTATTATTTTCTTCTTTTTTGCGGATACCAAAGTTGTAGCGGAGGTTGATGCCAACCCTTCTTGTATCTGACTGGCGGAAACCACTGGCATCTACTGAGCCCTGGCTGATAGTGAAATTATTTTTATTGCTGGCAAACATATCACTGAGGCTGAGGGTGACAGTCAATTTCTCTTTCATAAATTTTCTGTTGATGCTGGTATTCAATGCACCAAAAGTGCTCAACTCATAAAACTGTTGCTGGCCTTTAAATCTCACAAACCCGTTTAGGGTTATGATGGAACGTTTATCAACTTTAAATGTCTGGTAAGTAAAAAGTGTCCAGGTTCCTTTTTTGAAAGAGAGAGGCGTTTTTTCATAAAATCCCTGGTAGAAATTGTGATTGTATTGTGCACCCAGTACAAAGAAATACCGGCCGCCAGGAGGTAATGCACCTAACCCACGGAAATACCATTCCTTGTTTTTGCCCACATTATCATAGGTTCTGTAAGCCTGGCTCCGGCTGGAAGTGTCTGATTGATAAATAACATTGGTGAAAATGTCTTTTGTATCATTTACGCCAACAGCAAGTATAGGTCGTTCATCCACACTGACATTCGCTTCATAGTTTTGATTAAACTGGGGCCGTAGTGACGGATTTCCAATTTCAGAAAGAAACTCGTCAATATATTTTGAAAAAGGATTCAGTTGTTCATACACCGGCCGGGTGATGGTGCGGCGATAAACTAAATAAGCCCTTAAATCATAACCGGCAATTTTCATAAGGTTTTTACTGAGATAGATATAGGGAAACAGGTCGGTGCGATGAATAGTAAACGTAGTGTCGGTCGGAATTATTTGTCTTCCTTTCATGTTAGTATTCTCCAGCCTTGTTCCCATTTTTAATACGATGTCTTTGCCAAAGGTTTTTGAGCCCTGCAAATACGCTGCATTAATATTTTCGCTGTAGCTGAAGGTATTGGTCCTGTTATTATCTTTTGTTCTTACCCCGCCCGATTCACGGAAGTAATTGGTGATGTTTTTATAAGTATGAACGGTTGATTTTATGCCGGCTTCAAAAACGAATTTGTTTTTCATTTTCAACTTCAGGTCTGATTTTGCGGAAAAAAAGTTCCGCTTATTATCAGCACTGCCATCTCCGCCATTGGCAGGAAGGGGAGGGGAGTAAAAACTGGTCGTAAAAAACTGGTCAGAGGTATGGTGCGAATAATAGTAAAATACATTATTTGTCCATTCAGAACCCAGCGTATCTATTTTTAGTTTTGTTTCGATACCATTCCCTATAACCAATGAACTGCCATTGTTAGTTACTTTGTTCAGGTTTGAGGTCAGGGTTTGGGAGCTGCTTATTTTTTTTATTGCAATTTTATTTTCCGTACTGTTATTAAAATCATTAAGGTTTGCATGACCGGAAAAATCAATATTCCATTTATTTCCTACGGAGTAATTGAGGCCGTAGCCGGCAAAATAAGTAGTAGCCGGGTATTTAGTAAATGCATCCTGGCTGAGCATGGAATCAGGCGAGAATAAACGATCCGTAACGATTTTTTCATAACTGTTTCTCCTGCTGTAATTCAGGTTGATGTAAGAACTCTTTTTGCCATCATTATTATTCAGGTTAAAACCAATAAATTGATTGCCATACCTACCCTGCTGAGCACCGGCATTTACACTGCCCGTCATGCCGATCTTTACACCTTTTTTCAAAATAACATTTACCACACCGCCACTACTGGAGGCATCATATTTGGCAGATGGAGTTTTCACTATCTCAATTTTATCAATGGAACCAGGTGGTAAACTCTTTAGCATTGTTGCTACATCTGCTGCACTCATTTTCATATCCCGGCCATTGATCTGGATGGTTGCAGGTGTAAGGCTGCTTATATAAATATTCCCATCCTGGTCCACAAATAAACCGGGTGTTTTTTCAATCACCTCGAAGCCATTGGTGGAGGAAGCTACCAGGTTTTCAGGATCCACAATCAGTTTATCATCCTCCTGTTTCATCAAAGGTTTTTTTGAAGTTACCACCACAGCTTCCAATGTTTTGCCCAAAGGTTCAGCTGCAAAAGTGAAAGATGTTTTACTTCCGGTAACAGAAATTCCTTTTTCGATGGGTTGATAATTGATGGAAGTAATTTTAACGCTATACTGCCCGTTTTTTATAAGATTAAATTTCGTAACACCATTACTGTCTGCTGCTTGCTGTTGTTGTAAACTATCAGTACGGTTGATAATGGTAACGGAAGCAAAGGCCACCGGTTCTTTTTTTTGATTTATTATCTTAATTGTTACAGCTATTTCTTCCCGGACTTGTGGAATAAGTTGGGCATGTGTAAATAATGATGAAAAGAATGAAATGGTAAAAGCAATGGGGAAAAGAATCGTTCGCATTATAAAACAGTTGGTTGGGATTAGACTAACCTGTAGAAAATCTTCTACGGCTAAATGATTTTAGCGGTGAAAATATCAATTCTTCCTGTAAAAAGATACTGGCCTGATAGTTGGCTATCTTAAAGAAAGTTTAAATTATGAAAAAAATAATGTTGCTGATAACAGCCTCGGCCGGCATTGCGATGTTCTGGGGATGTACTGAAAGCAGGGACCGGTATCTTGACTTAGCAACCGGAAAGCCTGTGGAGGTAGAAAAAGATGAGAAAACAGGAGTAATGGTTAATAAAGAAACCGGAGATCCTCTTTATATCTATGTGGATACAAAAAAAAATGATACCATTTACGCAAAAAGTGGAAAAGTGATTAATGGGCATGTAATTCTTGATGCCGACCAAAAATATGTGTATGACGAGGATGAAAAATTAAAAGTCGGGGATAATGGTGGAGTAGAGTATAAAGACGGCGATTATAAAGTGGAAGTAGAAAAGGATGGCGATGTAACCATTAAAGATGGCGATAAAAAAGTAAAAATAGATGGTGAAACAGGAGAACGAAAAGTGAAAAATGATTAAATAGTTAAGGCTCTGTATATTCTGAAAGCCACCGAAAGGTGGCTTTCCCGTGTAATGTATCCGCTATTTGCCGGATATTTTTTTATGATCTTTTCTTTCATGGTATGCTTTAGCTTCATCCACCGAATGGGTGGTATGAATATCATTTTCTTTTTTTGTCAGGGCGGATAATTTGATATAAAATTTTTTAAGTATTTCGAGTTCTTCTGCAGAGATATCCTCAATATCAATCAGCCTGTTACTGGCGGTGGAAGAGGCGGCTATCAATTCGTTTAGTTTTAACTGAACGGCCACGGTGTCTTTGTTCTGTGATTGCTGGATGACAAATACCATCAGGAAGGTGATGATGGTGGTGCCGGTATTAATTACTAGTTGCCAGGTATCCGAGTATTTAAATATAGGGCCTGTTGCAGCCCATCCGATAATAATTAACATGGCCAATATAAATGCTATAGGTTTGCCGGTAGCTCTAGTCACTTTGGCTGCAAATCTTTCAAAAAAAGGCATTTTATTTTTTTTCATAAAAGTTATTTAGTGTTATTTGTGTATCAAGATCAATACCGGAATTTAGTCATTCTAAATTATCTATGGTTAAGTTTACTGCTACCATCCACAAATTTGAGAAGCAAGGTGAAAAAACCGGGTGGACGTATATTGAAGTGCCGCCGGACCTGGCACAACAGTTAAAACCCGGTAATAGAAAGGAGTTTAAAGTAAAAGGCAAACTGGATGCTCATGCCATCAAAAGAGTATCCTTGTTGCCCATAGGTGGTGGAAATTTTATATTAGTGCTTAATGCTGCGCTGCGTAAGGCAATTGGTAAAAAGCATGGTGCCATGCTAATAGCAACATTAACAGCAGATACCAGTGAGTTTGTTTTCAATAAGGATTTTATTGAATGTCTTGATGATGAACCAACAGCCAAAAATTTTTTTGCGACACTCCCCGGTTCACATCAACGCTATTTCAGCAAATGGATTGACGATGCAAAAACAGAACCTACCCGAGTTAAACGGATTACCATGGCTGTGAATGCACTTGCAAAAAAATGGGGTTATCCTGAAATGTTGAGACACTCACAGGATAAGTTGTAATTACTTAAACGGGTTTGAATATTTCACATCTGCTGTTACATTCACATCAGTCAGTGTTTTCAGGAATGCTACGAGTGCAACCTTATCCCCCGGAGATAAATTTGTTAGCCGTGGTTGTCCGTTAGGTAACCGAAGTTGAGGTGACAGGTTTGGATGATTTCTTACGCCGCTGCTGTAATGCTCCACCACCTGTTCCAGTGTAGTAAAACGACCATCATGCATATAAGGTGCAGTTAACTCCACATTACGAAGTGAGGTAACTTTAAATGTAGCATCAAGATTACTATTATTGATTATTGCGCCGAAACCTCTGTCCGTAGTTGTTATATCAAGGCCGTTATTCTTTTCTTCAGGAGCGGTAAAAGTTTCTGAGCCATGACAGGGAGCACAACCTCCAACCGGCGAAAGAAAAATCTCTTTCCCCCTGTTTTCCTGAGCTGTAAAATTAGGAAATGGTGCATTGGGTGGCGGCGGAGGTCCCGGAGGGATTGTTCCTCTTCCTGCATCATATTTTGATTGATAAGAAATAATAGAACGTACAAATTGCGAAAGAGCTAAAGCAATACGGTTGCTGTTGATAGTATTGTCGCCAAAAGCTTTTGCAAAAAGTGGCGGATAATAAGTAAGGCCCCTGAGTTTGGTTTCCAATTGTGGTAAAGTCATTCCCATTTCTATAATGTCCTGTATGGGTATAAGTGTCTGATCTTCTAGTGTAACAGCCCGTTGATCCCAGAAAAAGCGGCCATTGGGATAATATTTTGCATTAATCAACGACATAGAATTTCTTCCTGTCAATCCGCTGTTAAAACCAGAGCTTTTGGCTACCGGATCAGAAAAAGCATCAGCCTGTTTATGGCAGGATGCACAGGCAATAGTATTATTGATAGAAAGATTTTTATCATAAAACAGAACCCGGCCCAGCGTAGCACCATTATCGGTAATGGCATTACCGGCGGGTGTATTTATTTGGCCCAATATATTGGGTGTGTTTAAGTAGCCGGGTAGAAGTGGATTGGCATAATTAAAAGCTGTTGCAGGTAAATTAAGCACAGCAGCTACGGGATCAACAGTTGACGGCGGGTCAGAAGCGGAATCTTTTTTATTACAAGCTAAAAATACAAGCAGGAATGAAAATCCTGCAATGATGAACATTTTGGGTTTGTTGAAAAACATGGTGGGGCATTTGGTTCCGGGCTATGACAGGCAATTAAATTAAAAGTTTAAAGTACAACGATTTTTTCATATTAATAATACTTGAATAAATTTTGGCATTCTTATGGACTTTGGTGCCTTTGGAACTAAAAACCTTTCTCTGCAATAATTTCTTTTATTTGCAGCATGATTTCCTCTTTAAAAGATTTCCGGAATCCTTTTTTCATTGGTATTGCCGGGGTGGGCATGAGTGCTATTGCCCAGTATTTAAAAGGCATTGGTAAAAACGTTTCTGGCAGCGATCGTTTTTTTGCGGATGGGGAATTCAATGAAACAAAGGATAAGCTGGAAGCAGAAGGCATTCGATGTTTCGTACAGAATGGAGACGGAATTACAGAAACTACTGACCTCATAGTTGTATCAACAGCGATAGAAGACACTGTTGCAGAAGTGCAGAAGGCAAAGCAATTAAATATCCCCATTCTTAAGCGGTCAGAACTGTTATCATTAATTGCCGCCAGTAAAAAAACAATCGCAGTAGGGGGCACCAGTGGCAAGAGCACTACCAGCGCCATGCTGTTTGATATCTTAGAATATGCCGGTCTTCAGCCAAGCATTATCAGCGGTGCAGGGTTGATAAGTATTATTAAACAGGGAAAAATAGGGAATGCAAAAGTGGGAACAGGAGATTGGTTGGTGATAGAGGCCGACGAAAGTGATGGGTCAATAGTTCAGTATAAGCCAGAAATCGGCTTATTACTCAATATAGATAAAGACCACCAGGAAATAAATGAGCTGATGAATGTGTTTGGGATTTTTAAAAGTAATAGTAAGAATTTTGTCGTCAATCAATCTCATCCACTTGCCCGTCAACTTTCGCAGGAAATACAACAGGACTTTTCTACTAACCCGGATATTCATGCCGGTTATATAGCTACTGATTTTGAACAGCAAGGGCTATATATTACTTATAAAATAAAAGGAGTTGTGTTTCAATTAAACATAGTTGGAAGACACAACATGGAAAATGCTCTGGCGGCTGTTACTATTGCCAATGGAATTGGAGTAGATGTTGAAATCTGTGCCGAAGCTTTAAGGAGTTATGAGGGCATCTACCGCCGTCACCAGGTATATGGCAAAAAGAATGGCGTATGGCTGATTGATGATTATGCCCATAACCCGGTCAAATGTGCCGCGGCCATTGAAGCATGCCAGCCTGTTGCTCCAAAAGTAATTGCCTGGTTTCAGCCCCATGGCTATAAGCCTACAAAATTTTTGCGGGAAGACTTTGTAAATGAAATTGCCCGGGTGCTGCGGCCGGAAGATGAAATATGGATGAGTGAAATATTTTATGCCGGAGGTACAGCGGTAAAAGATATTTCGGCTAACGATTTAATTAATGATTTAAAAATTTTGGGTAAGCAGGCTTTTTTTGTTGAAAACAGAAATGATTTCTTAGCGGCGGCCCGCCCTCATTTTACGGATAATTGTGTACTACTGCTAATGGCAGCAAGAGATCCATCGCTGGAGCAGTTTGCCAAACAGATATGGAAGGATCTGCAGGTTTAATTATTACACTACAAATTCCGCCACATTTTCTTTTGTAACTGGCAGAAACATGTACCAGCATAAAGCCATCAGTAAGCCGGGATGTGATGTATCGGATAGCTGTTTATCTTTTGTAAAATGGACTGAAGCAGTTCCTTCTTTTGCACTAAGGCCACAGGTAACAAAGGGTTTGTCTATTGATTCTTTATATAACACTAACTCTGCCAGTGGATTATTTTGAGTGGCGTAAAAAAAACGTTCATTATTTACATCAATAAAATTTTCTTTGTTCTCCTGTCCCAGCTCACCGATCTTGATCCCATATTCACTGCGAAGAACAGTTTTATTGCGGCGAAAACCTTCTTTACGGATTAGAAATACTCTTTTTTCCTTTTCACATTCAACCCTAGCAGAATTAGAAAAAGGGTTAAGAATGACGGTCAATATTTTTTTATCATCTTTATAAAGATCATAAATTTCATTGTTTGAACTTGCGGTAACTGATTCCCATCTCATGACTAGAAAGTTTAGGTGAGTTTATTTCAGGTAAAAAGTACAAGCTTTCCGGTGGGTAACAACCTGTTAACCTAAAATTAATATTAACTTCATATTGAAAGGAATCCGGTTAATAAGCTGTGTAAAATCCCGGATTAATCCACATTTTTGCTTTAAAACGTTTAACCTTTAGCCATGAATACACATAAAGAAAGGGACAAAAAATTCCTGGAACGGGCCATTGAACTGTCAAAAATGGGTATGCAAAGCGGTGAAGGTGGGCCTTTTGGCTGTGTTGTGGTTCTCGGAGACGATATTATAGGTGAGGGTAATAATATGGTTACTTCTTCCAACGATCCTACCGCCCATGCTGAAGTAGTGGCCATCCGCAACGCCTGTGAAAAATTAGGCAATTACCAGTTGACTGACTGTGAAATATTTACCAGTTGTGAGCCTTGCCCCATGTGCCTGGGAGCAATATATTGGGCAAGACCTGAGAGAGTGGTGTATGCCAACACAAGAGAAGAAGCAGCTGAAATAGAATTTGATGATGATTTTATTTATAAGGAGATTAATGCAAAAATGAGTGAAAGGAAAATCCCGTTTGTACATTTTCCGCATCCACAGGCCAGGGAAGTATTTGAGCAATGGAAGAAATGGGAAGGCAAAAAGAAATACTAATCAGTAATCAGCATTTTCCGGATTACTATATAACTGAGAATGATCAGCAGAATCAGGATAAGTATGGAAACATATAACCAGGGCTGATCTTTAATCTTCATCTTCTCCCGGCGTTGCTTTTTCTTTTCGGTTTTTTTCTTCAGGTCACGGTTCAGCATTTCTACCATATACTGCAGTTGCTCTTTGTCTTTGAACTCCTGCAAGCCATCCGCCGCCTCGTTTTCAAACTCATTCTGCAAAAGTTGTTTTTCCACTTCATGCTTTTTCTCTTCAGAAAGTTTTCCCTGCAGGTATAACAATAATGTTTCCTGATCAACATCGGTTGATAAATTAGATAATATGTCTTTATAATTTTCTGACATCTTATTTTCTGTTCATTTCTTCACTTAACTTTTTTTCTATCAGTATTTTCAAATTTCGTTTGCCATTCTGAATATAGCTTTTTACCTGCAACATATTGAAGCCGGTTTCATCACTCACTTCCTGGTAACTTTTCTTTTGCAGGTAAAACAAAGTTACACATTGCTGTTGCTCAGGATTGAGTTCTTTTAGTGCCGCTTCCATCAGGTCAAGTGCATGATCATTTTGCAGCAGGGCCTGCCGGTCAGATTCCTCTTCTGGTTTTGCAGTAAGTTTTTCATTTATTTCCGCAGTAATTTTTCCCTGCCTGTCCCGCAGCTTCATCAGGCAATAATTTTTTGCCACCATGTATAACCAGGATTTGAAAAATTCTACTTTATATTTTTGCAATTCCTGTATCACTTTTAAAAATATCTGCTGAACACTGTCTTTGGCCTCTTCTTCATTTTTTAAATATTTCATACTTACACCCAGGAGCAACAATGTGTATCGTTGCAGCAAAATGCCCAGCCATTCATTGTCATGATCGGCGTAAAACTTCTCCAGCAGCTCCTGGTCGGTAATATGGTTGTATTGATCGGCCTTCACAAGCGGAAAATAACTATTTGTTTTCAGTAAGATGCAGGTTTTTAAAATTTCAACAAAATTTGCTTTTATACATTTCTTATTTTCGGCGAAACTTATCAAATGGAATATGCTGTTATTACTGTAGCTGCTGCGCCGGTTCGCCGCAAACCTGATCACCGGAAGGAAATGGTAAATCAACTATTATTTGGCGAAACGGTAAAAGTAGTAAAAGAAAAAGGCGAACTGTGGGTTAAAATCCGCAGCCTGCATGATGATTATGAAGGCTGGATGACGAATACTTTACTGGAACCGGTGGATGAAGCATTTGCCAATACCAGGAGTACATTTGCCACAACGGATATGCTGAATGTTGCTGATATAGGCGATAAAAAAATAAATATAGCAGTCGGATCATCCTTGCCTTTTTTTGCGGGAGGAAAAGGGAAACTTGGTAAGCTGGAATATAATTTTTCCGGACATTACTTTAAACGGGATGAACAAGTGCCCACTCCGGAATTGATAAAGCAGTTAACAACTGTGTGGTTGAATGCGCCATATTTGTGGGGTGGCCGGACACCACTTGGAGTTGATTGCAGCGGATTTGTGCAGGTAATATATAAACTGATGGGAATTGATCTGCCCCGTGATGCCTGGCAGCAGGCACAGGAAGGAAAGGCAGTAAAAAAATTCAGCGAAACAAAAACAGGCGACCTGGCTTTCTTTGATAACAAAGAAGATATTGTTCATGTCGGTATTCTTCTTGGCAATGAACAGATCATTCATGCATCAGGCAAAGTGAGGATAGATACAATAGATAAGAAAGGAATTATTAATGCAGAAACTGGAAAGAGAACATTGAGGCTAAGGGCAATGAGGAGATTATGGTAATCTTAAAATATTCCTTTCACCCATTTCACAAGTAACACATCCCAGTTCAGCATTTTAAAAGCAGTATAGAAAAGAATAACAGCAAAAATCTTCTTCAACAAATCCTGGTCTATCGCCAGGGCCAGTTTGCTGCCAAAAAAACCACCAACAAGGAATCCTGCGCCTAATAATCCGACTATTTTCAGATCAATCGGTGTCCCCATTTTCTGACATTGATAATAGTAGTAAATCGAGGCGATGATGACTACCGGTAAGGTAAGCACTGCCAGTGAAGTGCCCTGTGCCTGGTGCTGTGTATAGTGCATAAAAAAAACTAATGCCGGCACCATGACGATGCCACCTCCAACGCCGACCAGGCCACTGAGCATACCGGCAGCCAGCCCAATTAACAGGGCTGTAATGATCAATTGAGTTGTCATAATATGTTTTTGATTGGTGTCCATTTATGTATGATGCATTAGTAAAAAAATCTGCCTGTTTTGTCAACCTCATCTTGACATAATTTTGTCAGCCTGCCTGTCCCGCTTATTTCGGGGAGTTTACCGAAGGCTTGAAAGTTTCTTTATATAAAGAAATAGCTTCATTGATAATGCGGTAAGCAATCAACTGATCCTGGAAATTATCAATCTCCACTTTTTTATTTTCCAGTACCTTATACTGCTCGAAAAAATTTCTCAGCTCCAGCAAAAAATGATGCGGCAGTTCTTCCATCCGGGTTATATGATTAACAGAAGGATCTTTGGCGGCTACGGCAATAATCTTGTCATCCACCTGGCCGCTGTCAATCATTTGCATATTGCCAATCACATTGGCTTCTACCAGGCAAAGCGATTGAATAGACT
Organism: Chitinophagaceae bacterium; assembly: GCA_031422725.1. GTDB lineage: Bacteria > Bacteroidota > Bacteroidia > Chitinophagales > Chitinophagaceae > JJ008. Next base: position 10,804 of record JANPMI010000182.1, read on the forward strand.
GTGAACAAAGTACCAGTATATCTAACGGGTCTCCGTCATGCCCCAGCGTCTGCGGAATAAAGCCATAGTTGATGGGATACTGGAAAGAAGAATAGATCACCCGGTCCAACCGTAATAAACCGGTTTCTTTATCTACTTCATATTTTGACCTCGAACCCTGCGGGATCTCAATTAATGCGTTTACGGTAGCCGGGGTTTTTTCTCCGAAGGTTGCCCCATGCCAGGGATGTTTAACTGTAAGCATGTTGAAATTTTATCTCGTTACTGATACTGCCGGCAAAAACGTTTTAATCATTTCAGCGAATCGTTAACGATCAATTTATTTTGAAGGGTATCTGAGCCATGTTCGTAGAGATATTTCAGATCCACCAGCCATTGACTGTTGACTCTTAATATTCGTAAAGTATCCGGATCATTTTTAAATGAATTGGAATAAATAATGATAGTGGTAGAATCGTCTATTTCCACAACAGGACTAAAAATACGGATAGAAGATGCCCTGTAACCATTTTTTACTGTTTGTTCAGTTCTCTGGTAACTACGTTCAGCCAGGTCCATATAATTGGTATTCACTGAATCGGCCAGCATATAAGTTCTTGCTTCCTCAAATTTACCATCTAAAGCAGCCCGGATAAAATTTCTGGCGGCATCAATATTGTTTTCCGATTTACCGGTGG
>JANPMI010000183.1:0-2897 GCA_031422725.1 Chitinophagaceae bacterium
CGCCACGATGCGGAGCAACAGGCATTACATTAGTAGCACCATCAGATAAAAAAATTCCGGTGTTGCCGAGTGCAACTTTCGTCATATGGTGTGCAAAGTCGCAAACAGGATGAGCCATCGTTTGATACTTTGCCGTAATACCACAGGAAGCAGTGTAATCATATGTACCGAAATGTGCTGCTATCAATCTTCCTTCACCTGCTTTTATAATCTTCATTAATGGATTGCGGCCTTCATCATCCATGATGATTTGTGTGGCTTCCACCATCGTTTCCATTTTTAATGACCCCGGTGCCAGGTTGTTTTTCTTTTCAATGATTTCCAATAAGCGAACCATAGTGGTTACCTGTTCCGGTATCGTAACTTTTGGCAGCATCACAATAAAATTATCTGGAAGCTTGCCGCTGGCTTTTTCTAACAGGGTTGTTAAGAAAATATCTAAGGTCCTTACACCACGGGTTTTTAAATCTTCGGTAAATGGTTTTATCCGGATGCCGGTAAATGGAGAAATAGTTTTTTCATTCATGCCCATAGCCAGTTCGCTGGCTGCATTGATGGCAGTTGCATCTTCTTCATCATCAGGGCGGTTGCCAAAACCATCTTCAAAATCAATGCGAAAATCTTCTACAGCTTCTGTTATCAGTTTTTCTATAATTTTATTGTAAACAGTATAGGAAAGCCAGGCGGGATGTTGTTTTCTTTCTGCTTCACTCATTTTATTCAACTTCTTTGTGAGCTTTGCAATTTTCTTTTCATCATCCGGCAAATCCTCGTGGCCTTCCATCTTTAGTACTTTGGCCAGTGTTACAAAATCAGGTGCATAGGTTTGTAAATTCTTTAACGCTATCTGACCCATCTTTACGCAGGTATCTGATTTAAATAAATTGGCGCCGCCATACACGGTATGCACGGCTTGTCTATCGGGTTTATCTCCGGGATAGGTGTGTTGGAATTTTAAGTTGGCTGTTTTTAATGCGTTAAGCAGTATTTCTTTTTCGATGCTGGCAATGGAAAAGTTCATTGTATATAGTTTAATTATTTCTCCCATAGGCCCAAGGACGCAAAGAAATCAGGACCCCCGGTAAGTAGAATATCCAAAGGGGTTTAATAAAAGCGGAATATGATAATGTTCGCTTCCTGTTATCGTAAAAATAATTTCTACAAAAGGATAAAATGTTTGAATGCCCTGCTTCTCAAAATATTCTTTTGTTTCAAATTTTAATTTATAGTTGCCCGATTCCAGCATCACATCTTTGTTCAACAGGTTGGGTATGCGGCCATCGGCATTGGTGGACGCCATAGTAAGTTGCTTCCAGTTTTCATTACTTTGCTGAAATAAAACGATGGAAACTCCCTCTGCAGGTTTTCCTTTTGTGGTGTCAAGAATATGTGTGGTTAGCTGGCTCATGTTATTCTAATAATTTCTCAATACGGAGTTTGGTTATTTTGTTTTGTTCTTCTGCTGCAATTTCCATTTCCACTTCCGGGCTGTTTTGTAATCTTATCTGCAAATCAGCCAGCATTTCTCCGGCCGATTTTCCGGTGGCACATATAATAAAGATATAACCAAATTTTTCTTCATACTCTTTATTGCCCGCTCCCAACGCCTTATTTGTTTCTTTCGAAGCTACATTAACTCCGCTTTGTTCGCCGGCGGCCCATTGGGCGGTGGAAGCAAATTTTTTTGTCAGTGATTCCACATCACCAATTTTGGGGTGATGGAAAAAAGCTTCTTTCCAATCCTCTTCGCTGCATTGATACCAGACTTCCTCCGCATCTTCTAATAATTCCACCATATCATCTGCAGGAAAAAAAGTCATCATCATCTTCACCCATGAAGATGAGCCGCAGCATTTCATCAACTCTTCTTTGAGTTGCGGCTGGCTTAGTGTATTTAGGTCGTGTAGTGTCATAGGCTCCCTCCCGATCCCGCCTGAGGCGGGACCATCCGGGTACAGCCCCCGCTTATTAAATATTCATAATTGTTTTCTATATAGTCTATCGGTCAAATTTTTTCTTCAAGAACTCATTCACTTAAGTTCATTTTAGGGACAGGGTTTTATTTTATTCTTCCCCACACCCTCACTCTGCTCACACCTCCGTCAGGAAAAATATTTAATCTTACATGAGTAAAAGGTCCTTTGCTTACAATTTCGTCATCAAAAAAATGTTCCTTGTCGGCGTTCAGTTTTGATTGGGAAAGAATTGTTGACCACTTAATTTCACCTGTATTCAGTTTACTTTCTTCTTCAATTGAAATAGTACAGCCTTCTACCAAACAACTATCGGGATAGTTTCCTTTGAAATGAGCTGTATCAATCAATAATTTTTCAATAATTCCTTTATGTGCAAGGCGCACAATTACCCAATCTTTATTACCGGGTGTCCGGTTTCTTTTTGTTTCCCATCCATCGCCCATATTTACACCCCGGCCCGGCATGATGAGGTTATTCATGTGGGAGAAGAACATATCATTACACAAAACAGATTTTGCTCCGTTTGTTGCAGCAGCAAGGTTAACTATTTCACTGGCATCCACCGTACTCCAGTCTCTAAAAACTTCACCATATACCTTCAGTCTTGCTACACCTCCATCGGGATAGATATGCAGTTTCAAATGTGTATAGATATTATGGTCTGCTATTTCATAAAAATTCTGCGAACCGGGTTGCAAGGGAGATTTAGGAAGAATTTCTTTCCATTGTGCTTTTTCTAATTCATCAACTGAATCAGATAAAAAATTAATAGCCTCAATTGATGCATGTGGCGGATGATTGCCCAAAAAATGATTAGTGTCTATATCCACTCCAACTATTTTTCCGGAAGTGGCGAGTTGAATGATGCACCAGTCATGCCCTTCGGTTCTTTTACGGCGGCTTTCCCAACCGTCCATCCAC
>JANPMI010000184.1:0-1743 GCA_031422725.1 Chitinophagaceae bacterium
GAAAAATGTGATATCGTTTGATGTTTCTTACATACCCATTGAATATAATAATATGAGTGATGAAATTAAAAGAGTCAGGCATGTTTATTATGAGAAGTATTATGATAAAAAGGCGAGAGGCGATGTAATGCTGAATACCACTATCAATCTCTTCAACAAGTGGCGAAAGAAAATTCACCTGGCGTTGCGGGCAGGATACCGGATACCTTCTTCATCTGATTTTGGTTCTGCCCGGTTTATTGATGGGATGGGCTATCACTTTGATTTATCAATGGCAAAACCCTTTAATTCAATACCCCTGAAATGGATTGCTATGGCAGGGTTTTATTGCTGGCAGATAGATGTACTGGACCTGCGGCAAAATGATGCTTTCTTATTTGGAACCGGACTGGAGTGGAACAAAAAAGGCTGGAGAATACAAACCTATACAGCCGGGTACCTGGGTTATTTTGCCAACAGCGGTGATAAGCCGGTTGTGTTCAGAACCAGCGCCGAAAAAAGAATACATAATGTCAGCCTGTTGCTCCGGTTTCAACAGGGACTGAATGATTATAAATACAGCAGTGTGGAGTTTGGGGCGAAGTATAATTTTAAATAGCAACGACTGTTATCCTGAGCTAGTTAAAGGATGATTTGAAGGCTTCGATACCCTTCGATAAACTCAGGATATGCCCGACATATTGTTTAGTTTGACTTCTAATGTCTGATTGCTATATAGCCGAAGTAAACTGTTTCAAAAACCGCACATCATTTTCACTAAAAAGACGAATATCATTGATACCGTATTTCATCATTGCAGGCCGTTCGATGCCCATACCAAATGCAAAGCCGGTGTATTTATTGGGATCAATATTGCAATTGGATAAAACGTTGGGATGAACCATACCGCAACCGAGAATTTCTACCCAGCCTGTTTTTTTACAAATAGTACAACCGCTGCCGCCGCAGATAAAACAACTTACATCCATTTCCGCACTCGGTTCGGTAAAAGGAAAGTAAGAAGGGCGGAAACGGACTTTTACATCTTTACCGTACATTTCTTTTACAAAAAAATATAATGTTTGTTTCAGATCGGCAAAGGAAACATTTTCATCTATATACAATCCTTCCACCTGGTGAAAGAAGCAATGACTTCTGGCACTTACGGTTTCGTTTCTGTAAACACGGCCCGGCATTACCATGCGGATGGGAAGTTTTCCTTTTTCCATTTCCCGTATCTGCACATTGCTGGTATGAGTACGTAAAACCCAATCTGGATTTTGTTGCACATAAAAAGTGTCCTGCATATCCCTGGCCGGATGATGCTCAGGTAAGTTTAAAGCACCGAAATTGTGCCAGTCATCTTCTATCTCCGGCCCTTCTGCTACGGCAAAACCAAGCCGTTGAAAAATAGAAACAATCCTGTTTTTCATCAGTATGACTGGATGCCTGGAACCAACCGGTAATATATCACCGGGCAGTGTTAAATCTATAGATGAGGCTGTGGACTGCGGACCGCAGACTGCGGACTGTTTCAGGCTCTCAAATTTACTTTCAACAAATAGTTTGAATTCATTCAGCAATTGCCCGGCTTCTTTTTTCTGTTCGGCCGAAACATTTTTCATTTCTCCCATTATCGCCTTGACAAGCCCTTTGGTGCCGAGCCATTTAATACGAAATTCTTCCACCAGTTTTTCATCGGTAGCAATAAATGAACTGATTTCGTTCTTATAATCCTCAATTTGTTTCAGCAGTTGTTCCATA
>JANPMI010000185.1:0-1650 GCA_031422725.1 Chitinophagaceae bacterium
GATCATGGTATCAGCCAGGGAAAAAACACAACGCTGCATATGCGGCGCAGTATGGAAAAATTTTGGAAAGATAATTTGTAGTTAAGCGCAAAAGGTCTTTTGATTTTTTGTAGTAAAAAATATTTTGTAACTTAACAAGCAATATGAGCAAATATCCCAGCATATTCAATGATGTCATCGGCCCGGTAATGCGTGGCCCATCCAGTTCGCATTGCGCCGCCTCCTTACGCATTGCCCGGTTATGCAGGGACCTGATGGATGAAAACATCAAAGATATTTTGATAGAATTTGATCCCAATGGTTCATTGGCCACCACACATAAAAGCCAGGGATCAGATATGGGATTGTTTGGCGGTTTTTTAGGATGGGAAGCCCATGATGAACGATTGCCGGAATCTGATAAACATATTGTGACTGCCGGAATAAATATAAAAATTGATATTGTTGATATTGGCAATGGTCATCCAAACCTGTATAAAATAACCTTACACAATAATAAAGAAACAAGGAAGCTCACCGCCATCTCCACCGGCGGGGGCATGATTGAAGTAATTGCCATTGATGATGTGAAAGTTTCCATGGCAGGAGATTATTTTGAAACATTAATTTATTGTGAGGAACCAGAAAACATCATTGCTTTTTTAAAAGCATCCATAAAATATGATGATATAGAGTTTCATAAAGGAGAAATATCTTTTATTGAAATTAAATCACAGGCTTTTTTAGAGGAGGGCATTTACAAAGAGTTGCAGGCAATGGAAGGAGTATTGTTTATAAAACAACTACAACCTGTTTTGCCGGTAATGGCACGGAAAAATTTACGGGTGCCTTTTATTACCTGTAATGAAATGATAGAATACAATGCCGGTAAAAACAAAGCCCTGTGGGAACTGGCAGTTGATTACGAAATGGCAAGAGGAAATATCACGGCACCCGAAGTATTTGAAAAAATGCGGAGCATCATTCATATCATGGGTAATGCCATTCAGCTTGGATTGAAAGGAACTCATTATGAAGACCGTATTTTAGGAAGCCAGTCTTTGCAGTTTAAAGAAAACTGGGATGCCGGTAAATTAATTGGCGGCGAAACAAACAACCGCATCATTATGTATGTAAGTGCTATGATGGAAGTAAAAAGTTCGATGGGAGTAATTGTAGCAGCACCAACTGCCGGAAGCTGCGGTGCCTTACCGGGTGCTTTGTTTGGCACAGCTCATTCATTAGAATTGCCCGAAGATGATTTAGTAAAAGCAATGTTATCTGCCGGGCTCATTGGTGTATTCATTGCAGCACATGCCACCTTTGCGGCAGAGGTGGGAGGCTGTATGGCCGAAACCGGATCGGGTGGCGGTATGGCAGCAGCAGCAATAGTTGAAATGAAAGGAGGAACATTGCAGCAATCCATAAGTGCCGCATCATTGGCGCTGCAAAACTCACTGGGTATTATCTGCGATCCCATTGGCAACCGGGTAGAAGCTCCTTGCCTGGGAAGAAATGTAATGGCGGCTACCAACGCCGTTTCCTGTGCTAATATGGCGTTGTCTGATTATGAAAAACTGATACCTCTGGATGAAGTAATAGAAACCATGAAAGTGGTAGGCGACCAGATCCATCACACCTTACGTTGCACCAACCTTGGCGGACTCTCCA
>JANPMI010000186.1:0-20190 GCA_031422725.1 Chitinophagaceae bacterium
AATGGCATATTGGACAATATTCATAAAGAACTGGTACAGGATGGCAAAATGCAAAAGGTGGATTACCGGAAGGCATAAGCCAGGAGACATTAAACCAGCGGGATGATATACAGGTTTTAAGCTAATGACCCGGACCTCACAGGTTTTCTCTACATTTGCACTTCGTAAAACTGAAAACATGAAAAGAGTTCTGATTGTGCTGACCATCGCCATCAGCATCATGGCCTGCAAAAACACTAACGGTGATAAAAAAACTGACCCGGCAGTGCTTACTGCGGAAGAAAAGGAAAAAGCCATAAAGGATTCTTCCAGTTTTACAACGATTCAATGGCTGGATTCAACGTTTAAAGACCTGGGTCAACTGAAAAAGGACCAGACAGTTGAACTAACTTATCGTTTTAAAAATACAGGTGATAAAAATCTTGTCATTGATAATGTATCAGTGCAGTGCGGCTGCACTGTTGTTGAGAAACCAGAAAGAGCATTTGCACCAGGTGAAGAAGGTGTTATAAAAACCAAATATAATGGCAGCGGACAAGGACAAATAAGAAAAGAAATATATGTTACGGCCAATACATACCCTTCTGGCTCTCATACGCTGGCATTTGGCGGAGAGATAATCAATAAGTAAAAAATAAAACTCCATAAATAATGTTTAATATCTATTTATTACAGGAAAAAGCCGCATCATCAGGTTTTGGTGGTTTTCAGTTTATCTTTTTAGGATTAATGATCCTCGTCTTCTGGATGTTCTTCATCCGGCCACAGGCAAAAAGAGCCAAGAACCAGAAAAAATTTATTGAAGACCTCGGCAAAGGTGAAAAGATTGTAACGATTGCCGGTATTCATGGCACCATTAATAAAGTGAATGAAGACGGAACACTGAATATCGAAGTAAGTCCCGGCAGCTACCTGAAGATTGAAAAAAGTGCCATCAGCATGGATTGGACTGCTGCGATTAATAAACCACCAGCAGTTACTGGCGATAAGAAATAAATTACCCGTAACAAATCCCAAATCCCCCTTGTAAGTTTATAATTGGAATTTGGGATTTTTTTGAACTTTTATACGCAGTTTCTACTTATGATAAAGGTGGGTCTTACCGGTGGTATCGGCAGTGGTAAAACAACCATTGCCCGGATATTTGAAACTCTGGGCATTCCTGTTTACTATGCAGATGATGCTGCAAAAAAACTCATGAATGACAATGCAGATTTAAAAAAATCCATCCTTAATCATTTTGGCGAAGACAGTTATAAAAATAATGAGCTTGACAGAAAATACCTCGCTGCGATTGTTTTTAATGACAAAGAAAAATTAGAACTGCTCAATTCTTTAACTCACCCGGTTACGATAAAAGATGCGGAAGAATGGATCAGCAAACAAACTTCTCCGTATATTATAAAGGAAGCTGCCCTTTTGTTTGAAAGCGGTGCGGCTGAACATCTCGATTATGTGATTGGTGTATATGCCCCGCAACATATCCGGATAAAAAGAGCAATGGACAGGGATGAAATTTCCGCAGAAGATGTAATGAAACGCATCAGCCGGCAGATGGAGGAAGAAACTAAAATGAAACACTGCGATTTTGTTATTACCAATAATGAACAGCAGTTTGTAATTCCGCAGGTGCTTGAACTCCACGAAAAATTTATCAGCATTACCTCGTCTTGATTATTTTATCTGAAATTACTTTATATTTAATATTCTAAAATCTTTGTAACGAAAAAGTGTCTGTTTATCCTGGCTGTTACTTTTTTTGCTCTTACAGCTTGTAAGAATAAAGGTGGAAAAGAAATGTCCGTTGTCGGAAAATGGAAACCTGTTGAAATGAATATCAGGGATATGAACGAAGCGGAGAAAAAAGATGCAATAGACAATACGCTTATAGAACTTTATGAAGATGGCAAATATATCGCCACCACCAAAGAGAAAAAGCAGAATGGGACTTATACTTACAACGGGAAAGACAAAAGTCTCACCGTAACCCCGGTGTCAGAGGAAGGACGAATTCAACAATTCACTATAGGATGGGAAAAAGGCGATATGCTAATGACGAATGAAGAAGGCACTGTAAAGCTCAAACGGCAGTAATTATTTTAATTTTTCAAGAGCTGCTTTAATCCTGCTCCACCCCTCTTCAATTTTTTCCATACTGTTGGCAAAAGAAAAACGAACACATTTGGGTTCACCAAAGGCATCCCCCATTACAGAAGAAACATGTGCTTTATTCAAAAGATACATACTAAAATCAGCTGCATTTGTAATAACAGATTCTCCATCCGTCTTTCCATAGTATGAACTTACATCAGGAAAAATATAAAAAGCTCCATCCGGTTTGGTGCAGATAATCCCCGGAATTTCTTTTACCAATTCCATTACCCTGGTTCTTCTCTTTGCAAACTCCTTCGTCATTTCCATTGACGGACGAAGATCAGTAGTCAAAGCTGTAACAGCAGCTTTTTGTGTAATTGAATTGGCGCCGCTGGTAAATTGTCCCTGCACTTTTTCACAGGCCTTTGCGATTTCAACATTTGCAGCAATATAACCAAGACGCCACCCAGTCATCGCAAATCCTTTACTCAGCCCATTTACAATAATCACCCTGTCTTTGATTTCATCAAACTGTGCGATGCTTTCATGCTTGCCGGCAAAATTGATATACTCATATATTTCGTCAGCAAGAATATATATACCCGGATGCTTTTTGAATACCGTTGCTAATGCAGCTAATTCTTCTTTGCTATATACAGCTCCGCTGGGATTACAAGGTGAAGAAAAAAGAAAAAGTTTTGTTCTTTCAGTAATAGCAGCTTCTAATTGTTCTGCAGTTATTTTAAATCCCCGTTCCGTAGTACTTTTAATTTCCACCACTTTTCCCCGGGCAATTTTTACCAGTTCACTGTATGTAACCCAAAAAGGTGTTGGTATAATTACCTCGTCGTCTTCATCTACTAAAGCAAGGATAGCATTGGCCAAACTTTGCTTGGCACCGGTTGATACTACAATGTTCTCCGGTTTATAATCAAGATTATTGTCTCTTTTAAATTTGGTGCAAACAGCTTCTCTTACATCCAGAAATCCCGGCACGGGGGTATAATGACTCCAATTATCCTGAATGGCTTTGATAGCAGCTTCTTTAATATGCGCCGGTGTATCAAAATCAGGCTCTCCCAGGCTAAGATCTATTATATCTATGCCCTGTGCCCTTAGTTCACGGCCCAGCTTGGCCATTTTCAGCGTTTCCGGTTCATTAAAACGTTGTAAAAAAGAAGATAACTGCATCTCGGTTGGTTTGATAAAACGTTGGTTAAAAAATACTCAGGTAAATAATACTTTTTTACCGGCGACAAATACAAATGTATGGATTTGAAGGTAAGTGAACAGGGCTTCTAATCCGGGTACCTGAAATGAAATGATGTAAGATCCGCAGGATATTTTCGTTGCCTTTTTAATTCATAATCATAAATTACCCGGCCAAGGTTTTTCATAAATGGAAACCCTACTGTAGCATAATCATATTTATCATCATTAAAAACGCCATCGCTGTTGCAATGAATGACAGCACTGAGCATAAACTCAATATTATTTTTATAATCCACGATGTAAGCTGCATCAATCATAAAACCGTAAGCATCTCCCACTTTATTAAAGATGCGGATATCCGGTTCCGCCTTCCCCGCTTCAGCACCATACAACAGGAATTTTACATAAGTATCCCAATATGCAGGTGAAGGATAAACCGGATTTTTGGATTCCTGTGGCATCATGGACATGTACTTGCGCAGAAAATCATAATCCTCTTTCGTAAGATTAAATTGCTGTTCCTTCGAAAATGCATCCGGGAAAAGTACAGATTTTACCATGTTATGTAAGCCCTGTAGTGGTAAAAGATTTTTTTTTGAAAAATCAAATGGTTCATTTACTAATTTCTCTCCCTGCATGTAACCTTTACCAAGTTTAATATTTCGTACCGAATATAGCAGTTGACTTTTCTCAGCCCTTTTTACATATAATACGTTACCGCCGCTATCAATAAATGTAACAGGATTAGTATGCCGGTTTTGTTCTTCTGTTAATGAAATACTCAGGCGGTGAATAATCTGAACATCTTTATAACCCAGTTTGTGAAGATTATTATTGATATATTCCTGTCCCAGAAATTCATACAACCGGTTGAAGGCATCATTATCACTTACCAGCAATATTTTTTTGATGTAATGGGCAATCGTTGGCCTGCCATCAGCAGCAGAAGGATCGTTCATGACTTCGGTTTGACCATTTCCATCTGAGCCGGTTATCATAGTAGTGTTTCTGTCAAGTCCGGCAATTTTAAGTTCATTTAATTTTTGCAGGGCCAAAATGGCGACAGGCAACTTAACGGTAGAAGCCGGGTAGAAATATTTATCCGGATTCAGGTTAAAGGTATAATCGGTGAATTTTACTTTATCCTTTTCCTTTTTCCCCCTGTCTATCCGGGTATAAATAATCTGAACATTAAGCAAGGCTTTCCGGGCAATGATTGAATCAAAATAGTGAGGATATTTCGCTAACAGGTTGTACATGAAAGTATCAGAAACATTATTCATCACTGGCAGATGGTTAACATTAGCAAATTTTTCAGGGGTTGATACCATTTTAGCTGATTGGCCGGAAATGAAGCATCCGGCAAGAACGAAAGGGACAAAAATGCCCGGAATAAAGGTTTTTTCTGCTTGCTTCATCGCCTTTCAAAGATACAGATTGCCACCAGTTAAGTTTTTAAAAATCAACCTGCAAGAGCCGTTTTTTAGTTGGCTGAAATTAAAGTGAAAAGGCTATCTTTGCCGTCCTTAAAAAAATTGTGTAAAAGCCTTTCTCTTCCTGAGATATTGAAAGAGTAAGGCTTAAAAATTGTAAATCAATCATTGTATGCAACTGAAAGGTTTGGTTCGTTTCTTCACTATCCTGCTTATCATTTATTCCCTCTACCAATTATCTTTTACCTGGTTTGTAAGAAGCCATGAAAAGAAAATGGAGGCCCGTGCCAGAAGCTATGTAAAAACGAACTTCCAGAATGCCCTTGAAAAATATCCCAATAACAAAGATTCCCAGGCTATTTACCAGGAAGTAGTGGATAAGGCGTACCAGGACAGGCTAAAACGTTTATTGGACAGCACCAAAGATGTTACTGTTACTTATGGCATCAACGGTGCGATGAGTTATCAGAAAGCAAAAGAAGAAGAACTGAATCTAGGTTTGGATCTGCAAGGCGGTATGAATGTAATGCTGGAAGTGGAAATGAGTGGCTTGCTGAAATCACTGGCCAACAATTCAAAAGATCCTAATTTTTTAGCTGCATTAAAAAATGCCGATAACAGGAAAGCTAACAGTGATGCTGATTTTATTACTCTCTTTATCCAGGAATACGAAAAATTAGAAACTAGACCCCTTTCTTCTTTATTTGCCGGAGCCAGTTCTAATAAAATTGATATCAATTCAAACAAAAGCCAGGTAGAAAGCTATATACGGGGCGAAGCTAAAACAGCGTATAATGTAACTTTCGACAGGTTAAGTACCCGTATAGATCAGTTTGGTGTTGCCCAACCTTCTATCACTGCTATTCCAGACAGAGGATTGATTAATGTAGAACTGCCGGGCATCAAAGACAAAGAGAGAGTAAGAAAACTTTTGCAGAGCACTGCTAATCTTCAGTTCTGGGAAGTATATACATTACAGGATAATAATTACAGCAGCGGCTGGCAACAGGCTATTCTGACTTTTAATGCAAAATACGGCGGCATAGCTGATACTACAGCAGCAAATGATACTGCGAAAAAAGGAGGTGATACTACGGGAACAAAAGTTGTCAAAAATGAAGACAGCGGAAAAGGTAAAATACTTTCTGAAGATCTTGGCAAAACCACTGATACAGTAAAAAAAGGAATTGATCAGATCAATGCGCAGACAACTATCGAAAAATTTATTCAGTTTATACAGCCCTTCCGTGACGAAAAAGGAACCATATCTTTTCCAGCAGCCATCGGTTCTGTTGCCATAAAGGATACAGCACAGGTTCGGCAATATCTTGATGAACTGCGTTCTAACTTTCCTTCAGATGCTGTTTTTGCCTATGGCACTCCTGACAAAGTCAATAAGGGAAAATCAGCCAGCACTTTACCGCTGTATGCTCTTAAAACATTTGGACGCAGCCAGGCAAAATTAGAAGGCGATGCTATTTCTGATGCCAGCCAGGACTTTGACCAATATGGTAAAGTGGAAGTGCAGATGACCATGAAAAATTTTGGTGCTGCTATCTGGAAAAAAATGACGGAAGAAAATGTTGGCAAGCCGATTGCCATCGTTCTGGACAATATAGTTTTCTCTGCCCCCAATGTTATTAATGCCATTCCTAATGGCATATCATCTATCTCTGGTAATTATACCCAGCAGGAAGCTTCTGACCTGGCCAACATATTAAAAATTGGAAAACTGCCGGCTCCTGCCAAAATTGTACAGGAACATCAGGTAGGTCCTACACTGGGTAAAGAAGCTATACGCAGCGGCTCAATGGCCTTTCTTATTTCGTTTGTCGTAATATTTTTACTGATGCTGGTATATTATAATACCAGCGGATGGGTGGCTAACATTGCTTTAATCTTAAACCTGTTGTTTACGGTTGGTATCTTGGCAGGTCTTGGCGCCACATTAACTGCTCCGGGTATTGCAGGTTTAGTACTTACTATTGGTATGGCGGTGGACACAAACGTAATCATCTATGAACGTATCAAAGAAGAACTTTCAAAAGGCAAGGGATATATTCCGGCCATTAATGAAGGTTATAAACGTTCATTACCTCCTGTCCTTGATGGTCACATTACCGTACTCCTTACGGCAATTATTTTGTTTTATTTTGGATTAGGTCCGGTAAAAGGCTTCGCCACTACACAAATTATCGGTATCCTGCTTTCATTATTCTGTGGAATCCTTGTCAGCCGTTGGGTATCAGAATTGTTCACCAGCAAAAAACGCCACCTGGAATATTTTACAGGGGTTTCACGGAAAGTTTTTCAACATGCAAAATTTAAATTCATTGAATACAGAAAAGTAGCTTACATCATTTCCTTTGTGGTATTAGCATTGGGCATTGCTTCTTTCTTTAATGGATTTAATTACGGAGTTGAGTTTAGCGGGGGAAGAAGTTATACCGTGCAGTTTGATAAAAAAGTAGATGTAGAACAGGTCCGGAGCAGTGTAAATGCAGCTTTCCAGGGAGAAAATACAATCATAAAAACCATAGGAGATAACTCAAAGCTGGATATTACCACCGCTTATTTGAAAACAGATACACGGTCAGGCGTTGATTCTATCGTCGAAAACTCTCTTTACAATGGTCTTAAATCCTATCTCCCTGCAAACATAACTTTTGAAAAATTCACCAGTGGAGAAAACGGACTTGGAAAAGTAGGATCTAAAACCGTATTACCTACCATTTCTGATGACCTGAAAAAAGGTGCCCTGAAAGCTACCCTTTTTGCTTTGCTTATCATCATCCTGTATATTTTTATTCGTTTCCGGGACTGGAGATATTCACTGGGTACAATCGTTGCCTTATTGCATGATGTATTAGTTATATTAATAGTTTTCTCCTTTGTAAAAAATATTGTGCCTTTCCCGCTGGAAATAGATCAGCACTTTATTGCAGCCATATTAACGGTAATCGGTTTCTCGATGAACGATACGGTGGTTATATTTGATCGTATCCGGGAAGACAGCAGGCTGATGCCAAATGCTCCAAGAGGTGAAATTATCAATAGAGCGATTAATGAAACACTGAGCCGTACTATCATGACATCATTGACGGTATTCCTTACTATACTGATCCTTTTCCTGGTAGGCGGAGAAGTAACAAAAGGTTTTGCTTTTGCTATGTTGATTGGTGTTATTACCGGTATCTACTCTTCCGTGTTTGTGGCAGCACCAATATTAGTTGACCTTGGGGGTACAAGAGCATTGGGTAAAAAGGCTGTGATAGAAAAAATAAAACCCGGGATGACAGCACCTAAGAGTTAATTAAAAATAGTTTAATAAAGAAAAGCCTCCGAATCGGAGGCTTTTCTTTATTTTAAAATTGAATTGATAATTTTTCTGGCCAATATTTAATGACCAATATTCAATAAGCAATACTCAATTAAATACACAGGGCATAGCAACCTTACACGGCAAAACTGGTTCCGCAGCCACAGGTAGTACTTGCATTCGGATTTTTAAAAGTAAACCCCCGGTTATTCAGCCCATCCTGCCAGTCCACCTGCATACCAAATAAATACATTTCATGAGACTTGTCCATGATGCAGTCAATACCCTCTATTAAAAAATGACTGTCATTTTCTTTTGGATGGTCAAACCCGAGGATATAAGTCATTCCCGAACAGCCGCCACCCTTCACTCCCACTCTTAACCTTTGTGCTGTGTCAAAACTTTCCGCAGTCATCAGCTTTCTTATTTCAGCAATGGCTCCTGTTGTTAAAGTAACAGGTACCGTCATTATTGTTTCCATGCCACAAAAATAATTATTCTTTTACTGCCAAACGAATAGTTGCTTTCCGAAGAAAGGAATTTTAACAACGGCAGGTCTCCCAATTTTACAGGGAAACTTTAAACATTCCGCCTATTTTTGTCTCATTCTACCAAATCAGAATCCATGGATTTAACCATTCTCAGTATCGTAATGTCAGGATTGGCTGTCATCCTGGCCATTTATGCCATTCTTCGGAAACCTCAACTGGCTGTTCAGTCAGCAGGACAAAATAAATTTGACAGCATTCCCCTTCAGTTGCAGGCTTATGAACGGTTGGTGTTGTTAACGGAAAGAATTGCATTGCCCAATCTTATCAGCCGCCTTAATCAACCCGGTATTTCTGCTTATGAAATGAAAATAATTCTTACCGAAAACATTAAGCAGGAATTTGAACACAACAGCACACAACAATTATATGTAAGCCCGGTAAGTTGGGATGCTGTCCGCAATTTGAAAGAGCAAAACATCCTGGTGGTGAACCAGGTGGCCGGAACATTACCACCCACCGCATCTGCAGCAGATCTGAATAAAAGAATATTGGAAATTATGATGTCGCAACCAAACGGAGCTTTGCATGAACTGGTGTCACAGGCATTAAATTTCGAAGCAAAAAAAATGATGTCCCGATGAAGTATTTTTTTCTGATTGGTTGTTTGCTTTTTGCTGCGGTTATAAATGCCCAGCGCAATAAGATAAAACTTGGCATTCTGGGTGTGCCTTTTTTTCAATCCGGCTTTGGAATGGGCACCATCGGATACGAAAGGTTGAATAAAAAAAACACTGCCTCCTGGCAGGCGCATTTTAATGTGGCCGGTGGCAGTATTGCTACTGATGTGCCGGTGGATACACGAAGATGGGGTACCATTGAAAAAACTTTTTATTATAAAACAGTTGCGAAAAGGATAAGTTATTCCTTTTCTGCTTTTACAGAAATTGGGGATAGGGTTACTACACCGGGATATGCCAGATTTGAACCGGATTCAATATTGCGAAAAACCGTTGTATTCGAAATAAACCCGGGAGCAAGTCTTGGCCTGCAATACATGTTTTCAAAAAAATGGGGGATTGAAATGCAGGCAGGGCCCAAACTAATAATAGCAAACGGGAAAAAGCATTTTATTAACAGCACCAATCAGCAGAAATTTGAAGTTGCATCTGATGAAATAAAAGCAGGTTATATGTTTACAGGCAGTTTTTACTTTCAATTCTGAAGTATGGCAGAAAACAAAAAATTTACCGATTCAGGTATTGAAATAAAAAAAATCTATACGGAGAGTGACACTTCCCAGATTCTCCCTTCGGGGGATGGTGGGGCCGGAACATTCCCTTTTACCAGGGGAGTGCAACCTGATATGTACAGAGGCAAACTTTGGACCATGCGGCAGTATGCCGGCTTCTCCACGGCTGAAGAAAGCAATAAACGATACCACTATTTATTATCGCAGGGAGTTAGCGGATTAAGTGTGGCTTTTGATCTTCCCACACAAATTGGTTATGACAGCGACCATGCACTCTCGGAAGGTGAAGTGGGAAAAGTGGGTGTAGCTATTGATTCAATTGAGGATATACAAACATTGTTCAATGGTATTAAATTAGAAGATGTAAGCACTTCTATGACGATTAATGCCACAGGTTTTATTCTTCTTGCCTTTTATGTTGCCCTGGCCAAACAACAAGGTGCTGATCTTAAAAAGATAACCGGTACTATACAAAATGATATTTTAAAAGAATATGCCGCAAGAGGAACCTATATCTATCCTCCGAAACCTTCCATGCGGATCATCACCGATATTTTTGAATGGTGCAGCCAGGAAGTGCCGAAGTGGAATACTATTTCCATTTCCGGTTATCATATCCGTGAAGCAGGCAGTACGGCCGTGCAGGAAATTGCTTTTACCCTTAGCAATGGTAAAGCATATGTAGAAGCCGCATTGAAAAAAGGTTTAGACATAAATGTATTTGGCAAACGGCTCTCCTTCTTCTTCAATGCTCATAATAATTTGTTTGAGGAAGTGGCCAAATTCAGGGCAGCAAGAAAAATGTGGGCCAACATAATGAAGGGTCTCGGAGCCACCGATCCTAAAGCTATGATGCTCCGTTTTCATACCCAAACCGGGGGCAGCACCTTAACAGCACAGCAACCGCTGAATAATATTTCGAGAGTAACCGTTCAGACTTTAGCAGCCGTTCTAGGGGGAACACAATCCTTACATACCAATGGATATGATGAAGCATTGAGCCTGCCAACAGAAGAAGCTGCAAGAATCGCCTTGCGGACACAGCAAATCATCGCCTTTGAAAGTGGCGCAGCCGATACCGCAGATCCATTGGCCGGTTCTTATTTTATTGAATCACTCACCCACGAAGTGGAAGAAGCTGCCTGGAAGCTGATGGAGAAAATTGATGCGATGGGTGGAAGTGTATCTGCTATTGAGCAGGGTTTTATTCAAAATGAAATTGCCAAAAGTGCTTATGAATACCAGCGAAATATTGAAAACGGGGAAAAAATAATTGTTGGTGTCAATAAATTTGAAGTGGATAAAGAAGAAGCTATTCCTGTTTTTAAAATAGATGAATCCATCCGGCAGATACAAACTGAAAAATTGAAAACCCTCCGAAACAACCGGGAACATGCCAAAGTGGATCAGTTGCTGCAATTGCTGAATGATAAAACCTGCAGTGGAGAAAACATTATGCCCACCGTGGTAGAGGCGGTGGAAAACAAATGCACCCTGGGAGAAATTGCAGATACCCTGAGGGAGGTATATGGCGAATACAAATAAATCCGGAAATTTAGCTTACATTATGAAGGTATTAGCTGAACAGGCTAATAAGAAGTGATTACACGGGGTAAAAATTCCCTGAAATATATTGAACCCTATAAAAGCTACTATGAATAAGACTTTAACTTTCCTTTCCCTGCTTCTTCTTTGTGGAATCAGTTGCCTGTCGCAGGAAGGGCCAAGAGGCATTATCGTAAAGGCAAATACCAGGGATAGTATAGGCCGTACTTATGCTCTTGTAGTTGGAATATCCTCCTACCCCAATTTAAACCGCCTGTTATATGCCGATGATGATGCCTATCTTTTTGCTGATTACCTGGTCAATCAAAAAATCTGTGAGAAGAGAAATGTGAGAATACTGATTGATTCTGTTGCCACCAAGGCCAATTTTTTCAAAGAACTAAGAAAGATACTCGATAGTACGGCGTCCAATGACCGCATCTTTATCTATTTTGCCGGACACGGCGACGTTGAAAATGATATCGAAAGTGGTTTCCTGTTAACTTACAATTGCGAACCAAACAACTACCCTGCTACCGATGCAATAGACATTTCCATGCTGGAAAAATTTGTTGCCGCATTCACCAAAAAAAACACAAAAGTTGTTTTGATTACTGATGCCTGCCGGTCGGGAAATCTTGCGGGAGGCATGACCGGGGCCAGCAGCACCATTACTTCACTAACCAAAGGCTTTCAAAATGTCATCAAAATATTATCCTGTCAGCCCAACCAGCTTTCGCTGGAAAAAAATTACCCGGGTGGCGGGCATGGCGTATTTACTTATCACCTCATAGATGGACTCAGCGGTTTGGCAGATAAGGACAACGATCAGCATATCAGTTTACGGGAACTGGACCGTTACCTCGACGAGGTAGGAACGGAGACCAAGCAGCAACAGGTACCAAAAACAGATGGTGACCCAACAGCCAGGATTGCTTCTTTCAGCGAAGAATTAAAATTATTGGTACTGGCGAAAAAAGAAAATAAGAATAACTCCGTTGCCATCAATAAAAAAAGAGGTGCCTCAGACAGCACATGGACAAGCAATATTTTTTTCCAGGCTTTTGACCAGCATATCCGGAAATTACGTTTTGTTGAACCGGAAAAAAATAATGCCTATAACACAATAGCAGAAGCGGAGAAAGCCAAACAACCAGCTGCCCTCATTGATGAAATGAAATTAGAGTTGGCTGCGGTATTGGAAGATGAAGCCCAGAAATTCATTAATATATACTTGAGAGGTGCCCTCGGAACAAATCAGACTGAAGTTATTATTCAAATAGCCAGTGCCCGGAACTACCTGGCAACGATTGAAAAAATAATAGGGGAAGATGATTTCAGGTATAATGAGATCCATGTAAAGAAACTATTCCTTGACGCCTATTATATATTCAAGCAAAAGAATAAGCAAAAATTTCCTGAAGCACTTGCTTACCTGGAAGCAGCCAATAAACTTTTGCACAACCAGGCATGGATATGCAATGCCATGGGACTATTCTATGAGGATTTAAAACAACCAATGGAAGCGGAAAAAAGTTACAAAAAAACTTCAGAACTGGCCCCTTTCTGGAGCTACCCGTGGAATAACCTGGGGATGCTTTACAGGTTGCAGGAGCGATATCCTGAAGCAGAAACTGCTTATAGAAAATCCATCCTGCTTGACTCCGCTTATGGATATGCCTGGAATGGCCTGGGAACTGTTCTTAACGATCTGGAAAAATATCCGGAAGCTGAAGAAGCTTATAAAAAATCTATTCAGCTCAATCCCCATGACCCACAACCATGGGATAACCTGGGTCTTCAGTTTGAGAAGCTGGAAAAAAATGCTGAGGCAGAAGATGCTTATAAAAATTCTGTCAGGATTGATTCAAGTTATGATGTTGGCTGGAATCGCCTGGGAAGTATGCTGGAAGATATGGGGAGATATGAGGAAGCATTGCCAGCTTATAAAAAAGCCGTGCAGCTTATGCCTGGCAATGCTGATTACTGGAATGGTTTAGGTAATACTTATTACGGGTTAAAAGAATTTACCGAAGCAGAACTGGCGTATAAAAAAGCTATCAGTATCGATTCTGCTAATTTTTATCCGTGGCAAAATTTAGGCGGACTTTACTCATACCAGGATAAATATACTGAATCCTCAGTTTGTTTTAAAAAAGCGGTACAGATTAACACAACAAATCAGTATTGCTGGGACAAGCTTCTTGATATGCTTGAAAAAGCAGGGCTTGAAGAGGAACAGATAGAGTGGTTAAAAAAGAAGCAGCTTTCTTTCCCCGATAACATCTACATCAGGGGCCAACTTACTTCACTGTACCTGGAACGTAAAGATTATCCGAATGCAGAACTGTATCTGATTGAATCCATAAAACTGAATCCGACAAGCCCCTCGCTAAACTATCGTATCGCCGGCATGTATTCATTATGGAATAAAAAAGACAGTGCTATACACTATCTTGAGATTGCTTTTATTAACGGGTTCGATAATTTTCAGCGACTGGAAAGAGACCGTGATATGGACAATATACGGAATACCCCGGCCCTTATTGAGCTTATCAAAAAGTACAAAGTGATTGTTGTTGGAACTATTAAATGATAAAGCCGGCAACGGTAAAAATATTACCCCGGCAGTTACATGGGCTGTTAAAAAAAAATGCACACTGGAGGAAAGGGCAAATACATCCGTAGAAGTTTTTGGAGAATATGAAATAAACCCCTGTTTAACATTTTCAACCTCTTAAAGAAAGTATATTTTCTTACTTTCATCTTCTAATTTATATATTATGAAACCTGGCGGTCTGAAACAATCAGTTCTTTATTCATTATTCTTTGTTCCTTGCTCTTTATTCGTCCAGAGTTCGTCTGCCCAAACCCCTTCCTTTCTTACCGACAGCCTCGACAGTTATATAGAAAGAGGAATGAAACAGTGGCAGATACCCGGCCTGGCTATCTCAATAGTAAAAGACGGAAAAGTTATATTAAGCAAAGGGTATGGTGTAAAGGAACTTGGTAAAGAAGGTAACGTGGATGAAAATACCCTATTCATCATTGCTTCTAATTCAAAATTATTTACCGGTACGGCTATTGCCAAACTGGATTATGAAAAAAAATTATCGCTGAATGACAGGGTAACGCAATACATACCCTGGTTCAGGCTTTACGACAGCACCTCCACCAAACTGGCGACTGTAAGAGATATGCTTTGTCATCGTATTGGTCTCAAAACTTTCCAGGGTGATTTTACTTTCTGGGATTCTAATCTGCCGAAGGATTCTATAATCTGGAAAATGCGTTACCTGAAACCTCCGGGTGAATTCAGGCAGGACTATGGTTATTGCAACTCAGCTTTTTTGGTAGCAGGCCAGGTATTGGAAAAAGTAACCGGGCAAACCTGGGAAAACTATGTAGAGCAAAATATCCTTACACCGCTTGGTATGACGAATACATTTATGAATACAGCCGGCCTGGCTTTAAGAAATAATGTGGCCCTGCCCTACAATAACCTTTACAGTTCCATTACAAAAATTCCTTTTGACAACGTAGATAACCTGGGGCCTGCCACCAGCATGGTGAGCAATGTAAAGGATCTGAGCAAATGGCTGCTGCTGCAATTGGACAGTGGCCGGTATGAAGGCAAACAAATCCTTCCCTGGCAGGTGCTGCAAAAAACACGGGATGCCAACATACTTACCGGCAGCCGCAAATCATCAGCCTTCCCCACTCATTTCAGGGCTTATGGACTGGGAGTATATATGACAGATTATGCAGCAAGGCAGGTTTACTGGCATACCGGTGGAGCCTTTGGTCATGTTACCAATGTTTGCTTTGTGCCCGAAGAAAAACTCGGCATTACCATCCTCACCAATAATGATAACCAAAATTTTTTTGAGGCATTGCGGTACCAGTTACTCGATGCTTACCTCGGTGTTGCTTATACTGACCGCAGCAAATACCAGTGGGGCTTTTTTGAACAGGGCAAGAAAAATACAGATGATGAACTGGCAGCACTAAAAGCAAGGGTAGATAAAAAAAATGTTCCTGAAATAAAAACAGATGATTATACCGGTGAATATTTTAATACGGTGTACGGTAAAATAAGTATCAGTAAAAATGGCAATATGCTTATTTGCCGGTTCCAGCATCACCCAGACTTAATTGGCTATATGGATTACATGGACAATAATGAATTCCGTATGACGTATTCCAATATCGGTTATGGAATTTATCCGGCTAAATTTTCTGTTGCGGATGGCAAAGCTTTTTCCGTTATCATACAGGCCAATGATTTTGTAGAAAGTGATGCTTACTTATTTGCAAAGGATCCGAAAGGACTTATGATCCGATAAATCAGTCACTTAAGGACATCTCTAAAAACCTCTTTATAAAAAATATTTGTATCGAAGGGTTATCGAAGCCTTTACATTTTACCAATTAGATTAATACAAGACTGTCATCCTGAGTTTATCGAAGGGTGATTCAAAAGGCTTCGATAAACTCAGCCTGACATTTTCTTTCAGATACATTTTAATCTAATTGGTATTACACTTCAATAAATTCAGGGTGATAATTTTATTATAATGCCTGATTGGGAAAATAATGTTGCTCCATCCTTCTTTCTAAAAATGGCCATCCCGTCTCGTTCAAAACGAGACGGGATGGCTATGATATTAAATGTTCTTCATATTCTTATTGATGTCTTACAATTACTTTTTTTGCTCCCATCACCTTACCGGCACTGTTCAGCACTTCAACAATATACACACCGCTGCTGCTGGTTGGTCCCAGATCAACATCGAGTTTTGTATAAGCTGTTGTAGTAACCATCTGACGCTGGTACACCCTTGCACCTTTGGCGTCAAAAATAGTTATCGTTGCAGATTCACCTGGCTGGTTAAAGAACCTGATACTGAACTGTCCAAAGTTCGGGTTCGGGTACACATACAGGTTATCTGATGTCGCACCACTTACAGTAATTGCATTTGATACAGATACACAACCATTCAGGTCTGTATATCTTACCGTGTAAGTTCCGATATCATCAACAGTAAGACCATTATATGCAGCTCCGGTAACACCTGGTATTGGTGTTGCTGAACCATTCTTAAACCACTGATAAGTACCACCAGAAGGATCGGCAGTTACTACAAGGTTAACTGTCTCTGTTGGCAACAGGATTGGAATACGGGAAGCCGCTAAGATGACACTTGGCAGGCGGTTCACATATAAGGTTGCAAAATTCGAAGTAACCACTGAACATCTTCCTGTTAAAATAACACGGTATGAGTTGGTGTTCATACTGAATGTAACAGCATTCAACGGTAATGTTGCGTTAGTAGCACCTGGAATATTTTCCCATGCACTTGTACTGTTATTCCATTTCTGCCATTGATAAGTAAGTGGATTGCCTGCACCGGCATTGGCACCAATAGTGAATGCACCATTGCTGCCTACGCATACAAACTGGTTAGTCAGCGGCGCAGTAATTACTGGTATTGAAGCATCATTAACAGTTACTGTGAATGAACAGGTCCTTGTATTACCGGCTGCATCAGTAGCAGTATAAGTAATAGTTGTAACTCCAACTCCGGTAGTCCCTGTCAAACCAAACTGGGTTGAAGGCACATAGTTAATCAATGTAGCAGGAGATGTAGCGGTTGTTGCTCCGGTCATTGCCCATGTAAGCCTTGTTACCGCACAGTTATCAGTAAATGTAGGCTGAGGCGGAGTATATGTTGCATAACACTGACCCGCATCTGTATTCCTTATTTGGTTAGCCGGGCAGGTGGTAAAATTGGGTTGTTCATTATCAACTACTGTTACATTAAAAGTACAATTGGCAATATTGCCTGAAGCATCCGTTGCACGGAAATTATTAGTAGTAGTGCCTACCGGGAATGTACTGCCGCTTGGAAGACCGGCAGTCTGCATTGTTACTACACCGGGGCAGTTGTCAACACCAACCGGGGTGGTATAAGTAACAACAGCACCACAGGTACCCGGTGCATTGTTTACAGTAATGTTAGCCGGGCAGTTATTTACATTAACAGGGCAGGTGTTGAATAAGGATAATACTTCTGCAGGCGTTAATGCCCGTGAATACATACCAAACTCATCCATATTTCCATTGATTGATGCTACGGTAGAATAGCCCCCCACCCGGAATGGGCCGGCACCGGCACTTGCAAAAGTTACTGCATAGGTTTGCGGGGAAGCTCCGTTTTTATAAACCACCGTGTTGGCTCCATTATGAACAACAGTAATAAAAGTTGCTGCGGGATTCACTCCTGAAATTAATATATCGGCATTGCCTCCTCTTAAAAGAACATTATTAGTCAATGCAGCACCACCATAGAAACAACGGAAGGCACCAGTGGCACCACCAGTTGCGGTAACGTCGCCAAATAAATAAGAAGGGTTATTATCTACCTGGTTAGGGCCAAGCCAGAAACTAATCGTCCAGTTTCCTGACATATTAGTCGCCCAGTTTGTATTCATGCTTTGGTTGGCAGTTCCCGTACCAACAAGAGCGGTACCACATTTACCGGTTGATCCCTGTGTCAACCCGATCAGGGTTGCAGTTGCAGTACCAGGTGGCGGTGCAGTAGCGAGGTTTGGAACCGATGTTCCGCTTCCATCAAATTTATAATACAATCTTTCGGGGAATAAACCGGGAGAGGTAAATACCGGAAGCTGGTTATCTACTACTGTTATGGTAAAGGTGCAGGTACTTGTACCGCAGACACTGGTTGCTGTTGCCGTAACAGTGGTTGAACCAACAGGGAAAAAACTACCTGAGGGAACAGAATAAGTAATTACAGGTGCTGGATTCCCCGAAGATGTGGCAGGCGGATAAGTCACATTAGCACCGCATTGATCAGGCGCATTGTTTACCGTAATATTTGCAGGGCAGGTTATGCCCGGCGGTCCGCTGCATGGAAGTGTAGCTCTGGATCCAAAAAGCGGGGAACTTGTGAGGTAAGTGGTACCACATGCACCTGTATTGTGTGAGTAAACATAAAAATCATAAGTGGTTGCCGGAGTAAGTCCCGTAGTTGTAAAAGTAGTTGAAGAGCTTGTCGAAATTACAGTACCCGTACCCAACGCACCTCCAACCAGGTAATTTGCTCCGTTTACCGGATTTACTGGTACAGCTCCGGAAGGATATCTTACCACAAGATAATTTGTAGATGGAGGTGCAGCGGCAGTAAAACTGCCATTGATTTGAGTCTGTGATACTGCGGTTAAAATCAAACCAGTTGGCTGTGCCGGCGGAGTTGGGCAAGGGATAGAGGGAGTGACACTTATTCCAATACTTGCAACTCTATTGTCTCCTAGTCCCACTTGTACTACAGCTCCGCAAAGGGATGTAGCATCACTAAATTGCCTTCTTAAGTTCGGTGCAGCACCAACAATAGTCTGATTAAGAGAAAAACCAGTTCCTGTATAGCCGCACTGAGAAACCTCAATGATCAAATTCATCGTCGGATCGTATAAATAGGGGGTTGTCAGCGGAATACTTACCCATGTATTTGCACCACTTGGCACTATTGTAGTGTTTTGTGCCCTTACTGTTGTCATAGGTCCCGTATAAAAAGCACCGGTAGTCAAGAAAGTAGAAGTAGAAACAGTGGCCATCCGGATCGTCAGGTTAGTATATGTCGCATTACCCGCATTATTTGCATAAAACCAGAGGTTGGTTATATTATTTCCGGCTGGGGCAGGTGCTGGCAGGCTGAATGTGCCTGCGCCTATAACCCATTGTACTCTTTTCCCTGTAGCAGCATTTACATTGAAGGGAAAAACATTTACTACTCCTGCTGCAGGTAAATGATTATAATGTGGTGGTTGAGCTTCAGATGCTAATCCGATTACTAACATCAGAATAAGAGTGTATAGCTTTCTCATAAACATTCAGTTTTATTTTTTAATAATAGTGCTACAACTTCTAACAGAATTGTTAACAAGGGAGGAAATAAAAGAGGATAAATAAATTTACTATAATAAAATAACAAACTCAAAATTTTGTATCTATCCCTGAGTTTACATGGTAGCAACGCAGCCCTAAAGAAACTGCCTGCGTTCTGTCCAATTACAGGTAAAAAATATTTCTTACTAGTTCTTAATTTTTAGTCGGCATCCACTCGGATAACCCCGCTTCTGTATTAAAATATTTTTTTTTCATCAGCATGTTTGTCAACATGGTAGATAAGTCAGCAGCAACTGTAATACCAATCAGACATTAAACGTACACCTATCGATAGATGTCAGGCTGAATGCTGAGCTTGTCGAAGTATCGAAGCCTTTTGAATCACCCTTCGATAAACTCAGGGTGACAGTGCTATTTTAATGTCTAATTAGTATAATTATTTTATCAGCTACTCCCACTAAAAAAAATGGCCATCCGCAATTGCGGATGGCCATGGTAATAAGTGTTTCGTATTCTTATTGATGTCTTACAATTACCTTTTTAGATCCCATCACTTTGCCGGCACTGTTAAGTACTTCAACCATATACACTCCGCTGCTGCTGGTTGGTCCCAGGTCAACATCGAGTTTTGTATATGCTGTTGTAGTAACCATCTGCCGTTGGAACACTCTTGCACCTTTTGAATCATACACTGTTATAGTTGCAGACTCGCCGGGCTGGTTAAAGAACCTTATGCTGAACTGTCCAAAGTTCGGGTTCGGGAACACATACAGGTTACCTGATGGTGCGCCGCTTACAGTTATTGCATTTGATACAGATACACAACCATTCAGGTCTGTATATCTTACCGTGTAAGTTCCGATATCATCAACAGTAAGACCATTATATGCAGCTCCGGTAACACCTGGTATTGGTGTTGC
>JANPMI010000187.1:0-26348 GCA_031422725.1 Chitinophagaceae bacterium
GTAAAATCTTCCGGCAATGACAATTCCAATTGTTTTAATGGAGAATATTGCAGGAAAATAATTTTTTTATAATCTGCTACGATCAATACATATTGACCTGCGGGAGATGATATCAGCTCGGTAATATTTTTATAGCCTGTAAAAGAAATCAGTTCCTCCGGCGGGTCAGTTCCGGTGTTAGAAATCTTCCAGATACATTGATTATTGTTTTTGAAATTATGCCCAGCGACAAGCCATCCGTCCTGGCAGGCAGCAACTGCATAAAGGATATTCCCTCTTGGTATTTCACTGAATTTTTTTTCTTTGCTGAAAATGTTGTAGAAGAATACTGATTTTTCCATCACACCTGCTATCCAGCCTGTTGTTTCATTGATATCAATGTTTTCAATTTTTCGTTCTGATATATAATTTTTAGCACTGGCTGTAAAACTATCCACTTTGACATACGCTGCTTCCTTCAAATCTTCGAGGTTATAAACTCCCAGAAAATAATCATCGCCTTCCTGTTCAGCAGTGATCAAATATTTTTTTCCGGCAGAAAGTTTTATCTTTTTCAAATTACCAGCCAGTTTGAACTGACGGATACATCTTCCTGTCCTTATATCCCACCTGAAAAGTGTATTATTTGCCACGGTGATTAACATTTTTCCTTTTAGATCTCTGGTTATTAACCTTGCATTTGACTGTGGGATATTCAAGGTTAGCTCAACCTGGGAATTAAGCTGAGAACAGACAAGAAGGAAGCTTAGACAAAAAATACATTTGCGGAATGCCAATACTTGTAATGTTTTTTTGTATTGATTATGCATAAAGTTTAGGTGGTTGATGATCCTGAACCGCAAAAAATTGCAGGGCTCTTTTAAAGTTATCAAATTTTTTTTAAATTTCGCAAATGCTGAGCATCGGAGAGAACGATGAAGTCCCGATAGCTATCGGGAGCGACGTAATGCCGTACTTACGGGAATGAGTAGTAATGCAGGCTACAAAAATTATTTACCAAGCGGCTTATAAACCGGCTCCACCACTTTCTTCGGTGCCAAAATAAACTCTCTTGGATGCCGCAGAAAATATTTTCCAAGTATCCGGAAGAAACGGGGATACTGCGCAAAACGGATACCTCTCGATTTTACGGCCACTAAAAATGCCAGTGAAAAACTTACAAGGAAGTTCAGAAAGCCAATACATAAGACACCACCAAAAACAGCCAGCAAAAAATAAGGAGGAATGTTTTCAATTCCCAACCCATAGACACCAATAGCACTATTACCTGCGGAGATGGTGATGTGACGGATATCGAAAGGGATGCCTAAAATTTTTCCAAGAATACCGGCAAAACCAAGAAAGAATCCTAAAGCTATATTTCCAACCAAAGCCCCAAAATTTCTCTCCACCCAATTAGCCAGCCTGTCCAACCGCTTTGCAGACATGGAGAATTTTAATGCCGGATGTTCTTTCAACCTGTCCCTGATACGACCGTAACGGATTTTATTTTGCCAGTAACCAGCAATGATGCCGCTGGCAAATAAAAAGAAACCGGTGAAGCAGGCATATAATAAAGAAAGACTTCTCCACGGATGCTGGTCCTTCAGCATTTTCATGGCGGCATCACCTTCAGCAATTTTTTGGTGGAACACTACATCATAACCCCATGCCAACAGGAATGTAATGGGGAAAACTATTATAAGATTTCCAAAGAAAGATGCAATCTGGCTGCGGGAAGCTTTTGCTACTGTTACTGCCAGGTTATCCAAATCTGGTTCGCCGTGTTTTTTTGTATCCAACGAACTGGCGACTGCACTGGCAGTGAAGGCCGGTTGTTTGGTGGCCAGGGTTGAGCCGGTGTTTTCAATCAAAATGAATCCAATGCTGTAATTCACACTTAATAAAAATCCCTGTGGGAAAGGAGCCAGCTTCAATTTGCCAATAAGATTTTTAAAAATGGCAATAAAACAAATGATAAGGCCGCCCCACATGGCGCTTAGAATCATTTTGTAATAATCTTTTCTTGTATCGGTTATGTATTTATTTCCTTTTGAACCCTTGTGCTCAGCAATCTGGTAAGCCAGGTAACTTACCCCTTGTGATAAAAGTTCACGGATACTGTTCTTTCTTTTTTCATTACGCACCAGCAACCGGAAAATATCAACAAACCTGCCGGTATCAAACTTATTATCGGCATCAAGTACATCCATCACTAACTGCATCCGTTGCAAACGGTTGGAAAGAATCAGCAAGAGGTACGTTTGCTGAATGCTTGCTCCTTTCTCTGAATGGCTTTCCCGGATATGATCTATCAGTTCATAACAATCCAGTAAAATCTTCTTTAACTGAAATGAAACGGGGGCAATTTCATGATCGGCTGCATTACCCATCAGCAACTTTTCCACTTCATGTACTTTATAATTCTGGAGAACAAATGAAGTGTCGTCGTGCTGTTCTTCCACGGGCAGGTAGTTCAATACTTCTTTCTCAAGTCCCAACTGAGCCACCTGGAAAGAAAGAATCTTTAATGCCTGCAACAGCTCCTTCTTTAATGAATTATGCTTTGGGGTAAAACTAAAACCAACTGTTTCAAAAAAGACGATCCAGGTCTCCCTGGGAATGGTTTCCACCCATTCATAATCGCTTTTCCTGAAAAAAACATTGTTGATGACATAGAGAAAATCATTTTCATCCTGCAAGGTTGGCAATAATTTATGCTTGAGCCGGTTGGATAGTTCCTGCCAGAAACCCCGGGCCAGCGGAATACCGCTTTGTGTAATAGCCGAAGTAAGATCTGTACTGATGAGCTGGGAGACTAAGGCATGCTGCACATTTGCCAGCACAATTTTATACTGCTGCAACAGCTCCGTTACCCGTTGAAGATTCTTTTCAGGGTTCCTTCTTAGTTTACCCGTTGCTGGTCTTATCTCAGAAAAAAAGGAAACGAGAAAGTCAATCCCTTTTTGCCGGTTATGGTGAGGCAATATAGCATTACGGGCAATTAGTTCTTCAAAAAAGCCCGGTTTCTTTTTTCGTAATTTGAATATTGCCATTGCTCCGAAAATACAACATGTAACCGGTTTATATATTACCAGTATATTAAAGTAAAAATCAAATCCATTCTCCGCCAATCATCACCTTATCAATAAGGTTACTGCCAAAGGCATAGGGCAGGTATGCCAGCGAAGGTATTGGTTTGGTAAAAATAAGATTCGCTTTTTTCCCAATACTGATACTTCCTAATTCATCCTGTACTTCCATGGCATAAGCCCCGTTGATGGTGGCGGCATTAATCGCTTCTTCCGGCAGCATCTTCATTTGTATGCAACTCATGGCAATGACTAAGTTCATATTACCTGATGGCGATGAACCGGGATTGAAATCTGTTGCCAGGGCAATAGCGCAGCCGGCATCAATCAGTTTTCTGACAGGCTGAAAAGGCATTCGAAGGAAAAACGCAGCTGTTGGTAATAATGTACCTATAGTGTTTGAATCAGCTAATGTTTGAATACTGTCATCATCCATAGTTTCAAGATGGTCAACACTTATGGCACCTAACTTCACTCCCACTTGTGTGCCGCCGGATAAATTCAGTTGGTTGGCATGAATCTTTGGTTTCAATCCATAACTCATTCCGGCTTTGCAAATTGTTTCTGTTTCTTCCGGGGAAAAGAAACCGGTTTCACAAAACACATCAATATAATCCGCTAATTTTTCTTTAGCAATAACCGGCAGCATTTCTTTTACTATAAGGTCGATATATCCCTGGTGATTTTCTTTGTATGCTAACGGATAAGTATGAGCCCCCAAAAAAGTGGCTTTGATGAGAATTGGCGATATTTCTTTCAACTTTTTTATCACCCGCAGCATTTTTAATTCACCTTCAACAGATAAACCGTAACCGCTTTTTATTTCAATAGCACCGGTGCCCAATTGAATCACTTCCTGCAACCTCGATAAAGCTGATCGCAACAACTCTGATTCGCTGGTTTCAGCAATTTTTTTGGCAGAATTTAATATTCCTCCTCCCCTGGCAGCAATTTCGGCATAGCTCATTCCATTTATCTTGTCAACAAACTCTTCTTCACGGCTGGCAGCAAAAATAAGGTGGGTATGTGAGTCGCACCAGCAGGGAAGAATAAATTGTCCTTGTGCATCAATGGTATTATTGAAATCAACCTCACGGGTATTGTACATATCCATTTTCCCGTATTCAGCAATTATACCATCTTCAATAATGAGATAAGCATTTTTAATGCAGGGTAACGAGGCCAGTTCTTTTCCACGAAGCAATTGATTTTGTTGCCGGGTATTTACCAGCAGCCTGATATTAATTATCTCAGTCCTCATTCGCCCATTCTATTTTTACTTTTTTACGCATCAGCTCTCTTACAGGTCTGCCGGCACTGTCAAATTCACTAACAGCTACAAAAAAAAGATATAAAGGAGTTTTGATATCTTTTATTTTTATTTCCCGTTGTGTAGGTACATGCAATAGCTGTTTTACTGTTTTAGTACCTATAACAATATTCGTATCGGGGAAAAAGATTTTTTTATTAAAGCGGTGACTACTCAGGTTTTTATCGTAATACCAGTAAGAGCAACTGTTATCATCGCTTACTAATAATTCTTTATCCTTATTAAAATCCGGTTCTGCCATAGTCCTGCCGGGCAAATCAATAAATCCGGCGATAGAATCAGATTCTGTCAAGCGGCAACAAATAGAATCTGTAAAGGCTGCAAATACATACACACCAGCTACATTTTCCAGCATCACCTGTATCTTAAATGTTTTTTTCTTAAGTATAATATTGCTTTCATATGCCTCAAGCATTGTTGACTGATCCTGCCCGATCCTGATACTTACATGCCTTTTTTGTGCATATGACAGCGTTGGCAGAATGAGCAGCAACAGTACAAAGGTTTTAATGTAGTTTGATAAAGTCATTGTAGCAGCAAATTAAAGCTTTACCTGCAAACCTCAGACAAATGATGAGAAGTTCTGCTAGTTTCTTAGGAAGAGGACAAGGGTTCTTTTTTCATTAACCAGTCAGTTTGCGGATCATCACCCAACTTAAAAGTATGGGTACCGAATTTTTCAAATCCCCATTTAACGTAAAATTCTATGGCTCTTTGATTGTGCTCCCAAACCCCCAGCCAGATAATATCTTTCTTCCTATCCACGGCAATATCAATACATCGTTGCATCAGTATTTTTCCCACCCCTTTTCCAATTGAATGGGTTGTTGCATATATCCGGGCTATTTCTATTGCACTGGAATTACCAAGTTCTTGCGGATTAATGCTTTCCCGCATCTTTACATAGCCAACAGGCTCGTCGCTGTCATAAGCCAGGAAAAAAATATTATCAGAGTCCCCTACTTCCCTGCTCAGTGCTTCTTTGCTGAATTGTTCATTCATAAATTTTTCCATATTCTCTTTGGTATTCTGTGATGCAAAGGTTTCATAAAAAGTCTGGCGGCTCAGATCAGCTATCAAGGCTGCATCTTTCTGTGTTGCATAACGGAGACTAACAAGCGGCATAAGAGAAAATTATTTTTTTGTATACATATAATCTTTTATATTTATCTTCTTCTTTCTTCCGCCCCTATTACAACACTACCCTCCATTTTTTTTAACCACTTAAATCATCAAAACATGAAAAAAATTTTTCTTGTCTGCCTCCTTATTCCTGTATTAGGAATTGGCCAGACCAAAAATGTTGTCACGGCTAACCGTGTATTTCCCAAAGTTGACAAAGTACTTGAATTTGAAAAAGCTCTTGCCACTCATGCACAAAAATACCATACTGGTGACTGGAAATGGAGGGTTTTTGCAATTCAAAGCGGACCCGATGCCGGGGGGTATCACATTATTGAAGGTCCAAACAGCTGGGAAGGAATTGACGGGAGGGGAAATCTTGGTGCAGAACACAACAATGACTGGAATAAAAGTGTAACTATCTATCTGACAGAAAGAGGCAGTACCAGCTATTCAGTTTTTGAAGACACCCTTAGTACGGTTGCATTGGGTGATTATTCTGATAAAATTAATATCACACATTGGTATCCAAAATTAGGCTGGGGCGGTAAAGTAAGAGAAGTAATTGGTGAAATGAAAAAAGCCTGGGCTGCCGGTGGTCAGTCAGTAGCTGTTTATTCGGCCAGTTCTTCTGGTCCGGCTCAGTTTGCTTTAGTTACCAGGTACAAACAAGGATTAAAAGAAAGAAATCAGGGTTTTATTAAAGAGTCTTTTAAAAGCAGATATGAAAAAGCCAATGGTGAAGACTCCTTTGATGATTTTGTGGATGTGCTAAGGGAATATCTTTCCGATGCATGGAGTGAATTACTTTTTTACCGGGCAGATCTCAGTTCTAAATAAAAGGATGACCTAGAATATCTAATAAAGCTAAAGCGAAATAAAAATAAGAAGCCTCTTCCAATCAGAAGAGGCTTCTTTAATAATATATACACTTTTATCACTCGCAATTTTCTATTACCATCGCACTGGCCCCGCCACCACCATTACAAATGCCGGCAGCACCATACTTCGCTTTATTTGCCTTCAAAACATTAATCAATGTAACGATGATCCTTGCGCCACTGCAACCAAGTGGATGGCCGAGTGATACAGCTCCACCATGCACATTTACTTTTGCCGGGTCAAGTTTCATTCTTTTAGTATTTTCTATACCCACCACCGCAAAAGCTTCATTGAGTTCCCAGTAAGAAATATCTTCCATTTTTAACCCGGCTTTGGCTACAGCTTTTGGAACAGCTAATGATGGACTTGTTGTAAACCATTCAGGTGCTTGTTCTGCATCAGCATAAGAAATAATTTTAGCAATTGGTTTTAATCCCAGTTCATCTGCTTTTTCCTTGCTCATTAACACCAACGCCGCAGCACCATCATTCATCGTGGAAGCATTGGCCGCCGTTACGGTTCCGTCTTTTACAAATGCAGGATTCAGTAATGGGATCTTGTCAAACTTTACATTAAATGGCTCTTCATCTTTTGCTATAACTACCGGGTCTCCTTTTTTTTGAGGTATTACCACTGGTATTATTTCATCATCAAATTTTCCATCTGCAATAGCTGCCTGGCTTCGTTTATAACTTTCTATAGCGAAGGCATCCTGCTCTTCCCGACTAATACCACAGTCCTTTGCACATAATTCTGCCGCATTGCCCATTGCTTTGCCATCATACACATCGGTCAGTCCGTCTTTTGCCAATCCATCCACCAATGTCACATCTCCATATTTATTTCCCCAGCGCAGCAATGGAGAATAGTAAGGAACATTACTCATACTTTCCATGCCACCGGCTACCACTATGTCTGCATCACCGAGCATAATGCTCTGTGCTGCGAGTGCTATCGCTTTCATACCGCTGGCACAAACTTTATTCACTGTTGTGCAATTCACCTCGTTGGGGAGGCCGGCAAATTTCGCTGCCTGTCTTGCAGGAGCCTGGCCCAGGTTAGCCTGTAGCACACAGCCCATTAATACATCCTGTACCTGTTCTGGTTGAATGCCTGCTTTAGTTACTGCTGCTTTTATGGCGGTTGCGCCCAACTGTGTGGCCGATAAACTTTTCAATGAACCTCCAAAACTCCCCATCGGTGTTCGTACGGCAGAGATAATATAGACTTCTTTCATATAGCTTTTGAATTTGAGGTAGCAAAGGTAACGATTGCCGCTCTTTTGTTTTAAATACCCTTCTACGGGTATTCTGATTGTAAACAGGTTTAGTATTTTTAATCAATGAGATATATTTTGATTGGTATTTTTATTATTGCTGCTCAAATACTGCATGCGCAGCCGCCTACATTACCGTCCAACATCCGGTTGACGGATTCTGTTATCTGCACACCCGTAAAAGATCAGAGCCAAAGTCCTACCTGCTGGATATTTGGCACTAACTCTTTATTTGAAAGTGACCTGATCAGGAAATACAACCTCTCCCTCAATCTTTCTGAAATGTTTATGGCCAGGTGTGCTTATATAGATAAGGCAAACCAGTTCCTGGCTACAAAAGGTAAAAGTTATTTTGAAGAAGGCGGCCAGTTTCATGATGTTATCAGGGTGGTTACAAAATATGGCATGGTGCCGGAAGAAGTATATGATGGCAGACCCAATGGAGAAGACAATCATAATCATGCAAAATTAGATACTGCCATGAAAAGCTTTGTTCACCAGCAACTCAGGGAAGGAAAAACAGCACTGAGCACAACTGAACTGCGGCAGATAAATGATACATTGGATAAATACCTTGGCAAAGTACCAGCAACTTTCTGGTACCAGGAAAAACTTTATACCCCCAAATCATTTGCTGCAGAAGTAGTTCAGTTTGCCAATGACTATGTGGAAATAGTTTCTTTTGCAGATCAGCCTTTGTACAAACAGTTTATACTGGCCGATAAATACAACTGGGCCAATGATAGTTTTTATAATGTTACGCTGGATGATATGCACATGCTGGTGGATACGGCCCTGCACAAAGGCTGGTCGGTAGGCTGGGAAGGTGATGTAACAGAAACCGGGTTTAATTATATCGGCGGCTTTGCTTCTTTTGCTGATTCAGCACATCAATATGATGAAGAGCGGCTGGCTAATTATAAAAATGAATCAACTGAACGGGATCACATGCTGCAAATAGCAGGTATAGGAAAAGATGAGAACAACAAGAAATGGTATTACATGAAAAACTCCTGGGGTACCTGGTTCAACCAGCAGGGTGGTTATCTTTATATGGAGGAAAACTATTTCCGGCTAAAAACAGTTATCCTTTTCGTAGATAAACAGGCTTTACCGGAAATTTTGAAGATTAAGTTAGGGTTGAATCAATAAGAGTTTTGTATTTTCAAATAAAAAATGGCCAGATCACATCATCGCAAAAAACACAAAGAACATCTTCGTCAATTTAAGCATAGCCAGGAAACTGTTGCCGGGGCATCAGCTAAAAACAAAACGGTTGGAATATTTACTATCATTGGTGCTGCCACTGGATTTGCAATCGGCTATTTTGCCACACAGGGTGCCATCCTCTGGATATCCATAGGCATCCTGGCCGGGGCAGCAGTTGGTTTTTATATTGGCCGTAGAATAGATAGTGATAAATAGCGAAGCCTTTCTTTTATATGATTATTACCAGGTTTTTTTCATTTTCTGTGCATTCATCCAACTACAGCAAGTATAATTATACTCCTAACTGGTTTATTGTTATAGTATAAAGACACTCTTCACAATCTTTTAACTCAATATGGCCTGATAGTTTGATTATGCTGTGAGTTATTATTTATTAATATTAAAACACCTGATATGAAAACATTAATTTCTACACTAATCGTTTCGCTTTTTATTTTATCGGCTTGTGGCACCGCAAATGTTAAAGAGCCGGAGTACCGGGACATCCGTGAAGTAAGACTGATTGAAGTTGGTTTGCTGAAATCAACTGCGGCGATGGATCTCATTTATTACAATCCAAATAGTTTCGGTGTAACTCTGTCAGAAGCCAGGGGTGATGTATATATTGATAATCACTGGCTGGGACGTTTTGACCTTGGTGAAAAAGTAACAGTAAAAAAGCGGTCTGAATTTGTGGTGCCTGCACTTATCAAAGTGGATATGATTGGGGCTATTAAAAATCATCGGGAAATCTGGAAAAAGAAAGAAGCCCTTATCAGAATTGATGGAGTGGCAACAGTTAAAAAAGCCGGATTTTCAAAGGAAGTACCTATCAAATACGAGAGTATGCAAAACATTGAGCGGTTCAGAGGGCTTGTTTCTCTGTAAAAAGCGTTTTACGAAATAAAAATATCCGGAGCATGGCTCCGGATATTTTTTATTGCCTGTACATCGTACCCGCCTGGAAGTCATTTAAAGCTTCTATGACCGGATGAGGAATATCAGATGATACAAACAACGACATGATGGCCGCCACACCAATTCCATTGTCTGCACCCAGCGTAGTGCCTTTACCCAATCGCCATCAACAAACATATCAATTCCCTTTTATCAAAATCGAAATTGGTATCCAAATTTTTCTGATGCACCATATCCAGATGACTTTTGTAAAACTACTGTTCCTTTTTAGATGGGCGGAAATGGCATTCAAATCTGCAAAATAATTCCACATTTCTTAAGGGGCAGTTGATGTATCTGATCACTCATATATGCTGCTTTTTTAAATCAGTATAGAAATAATTGAAATAAAACAGGTCACACTTGCTTTATCTGTTGTGAAAATAATAATGAAGCGCAGGGATAATATTTTTTTGATTGCTTTTAATAAAAAGAATCAGATTTTTTCTAAAAAGCAGGTTTGTGGATACTCTCTTTGTTAAAAGATTTTGCCAATAAAGTATTTGTAATCAGTAACTTATGAAACCTATTGCTATTCCATTAACAAACAAAAAATCTTTGGCATTTTTTCTGTCTTACAGTGTATGTAAAATTATTATTCACTCTAAAAAATACATATTATGAAAAAACTTTTCTCAATTATTACTATAACTGGAGTTGTAGCTGTAGTAATGTCAGCATGTAAAGGTGGAAACAGTACCAAAGCAGCATCGTATGAAGATACAGTTGGCTTCGCACAGTTCCAGGCATGGAAAACTATGAATGAACGTATGGATCCAAATGCAGCCTATGCTACTAATACAAGTTTAAAGAAAACCAGCTCTGTTAATAAAAGCAGTTCGATGAACTCATCAACTACCAACAATGCAAAAACTACCAAGAAAAAAGGATGGAGTAAAGCAGCTAAATATGCAGCAATTGGTGGTGGTGGTGGTGCTATTTTGGGTGCGGTAATCAATAAACGTAACCGTGTAGCAGGTGGAATTATTGGTGGCGTACTTGGTGGTGGTGTTGGATATGGTATCGGCCGTTCACAAGACAAGAAAGACGGACGTAACTAAAATGTAAAAAGAAGAAACCAAATTACTTTAATTTTCTGACGGGATCGTAAACTATACGATCCCGTTTTTATTTGTTGTTGCGGGACCTGCTCTTAATAGTATCATACTGAAATGGAAACTTTACCTTTATCGCCACATGAGTTTATATACTACTGTTTCTGCTATTACCATAACCTGTCACAAACGAATCACTCCTTACCTGGAGCAGGAAATAAAAGAGCTTGGATTTAGCGTGGAAGAAATATTTATTACCGGGGTCCGGATGCAGGGCACTATCAATGATTGCATAAAACTTAACCTCAACCTCCGCTGTGCCAGCCAGGTATTGTACAGCCTCAAAAAATTTGATGCCATTAATGCCGATGCTGTTTATCACAACATTCTTACTTATCCCTGGGAAACTATTTTGCCCGAACCCGGCTATTTCTCCATTACCAGTAATGTACAAAACGACACTATTAATAACAGTATGTTTGCCAACCTACGGGTAAAAGATGCTATAGTGGACCGGCTTCGGGATAAAAGAGGTACCCGTCCTTCAACCGGTGCAGAATTAACAGGAGCTGTAATTCATTTGTTCTGGAAGAATGATGCTGCTGAAATTTTTATTGATACTTCTGGTGATTCATTAGCAAGGCATGGTTACCGGAAAATACCGGGCCTTGCCCCGATGCTCGAGTCGCTGGCAGCAGCCACTATCTACGCCACCCGATGGGACAAAATTTCTCCATTTGTAAATCCCATGTGTGGTTCAGGGACAGTAGCCATTGAAGCAGCCATGATTGCCACCAACAGGCGACCGGGACTATTCAGAACGAATTATGCCTTTATGCACCTGCAGGGATATGATGACGCAGTTTATTTAGCAGAAGACAAATTGCTGGAACAACAAATTACTGAAGTATCCGGACTACGCATAATTGCTACCGATTATGACAATAAAGCTGTTGAAAATGCGAAGAAAAATGCGGTGGCTGCCGGTGTTCTTAAATTAATTGATTTCTCTGTTTGTGATTTTGCCCAAACAGAAATTCCATCCAACGTTCCCGGAATTTTTTATGTAAACCCCGAGTATGGCGAACGGTTGGGGGACGTAAAAGAATTAGAAGAAACCTATAGCCGGATTGGTGATTTTATGAAACAAAAATGCGGCGGTTATTCCGGTTATGTATTTACCGGCAATCTGGAACTGGCTAAGAAGATAGGATTGAAAGCCAAACGAAGGATTGAATTTTACACCAGCACTATTGACTGCCGCCTGCTGGAATATGAATTATATAGTGGCACCAGAGAAATACAAAAAGAAAATAAGGAACAACAATAATCACCAATTACTTTATCTGATGGAAATAGCAGCATTGCAGAAAATAGTTAAAGACAGGTATTTTGCTACCGACAATGCACGGGGCATATACCATACCGCTTTATGGTTTCATGAAGAAGTGGGAGAACTTTCTTCAGCGATAGCCAATGGTGATAGGGAGAATGCAAAAGAAGAATTTGCCGATGTGCTGATGTGGTTGCTGACCCTGGCAAATATTCTTAATATAGATATGGAGGAGTCCATTGCTACTTACCTGGACAATCCGGAAAAGATGCCTTCTAAATAATTATACCTGCTTTATAATTATTTAATTAGCCAAAAGGTAGCTGCTGATCATAAAAAAAGTCCCGCCTGGGGCGGGACGGTGGCTTTTCAAAGTATATATAATTAACCTGCTTGTTCAAACTTAATAAGTGTGCCGGCAGCACTAAAGGTCGCTTCGTATTTTACACTTCCTCTCATAAAATGAGCCTTCCAGGTGCCATCATTTCTTAGTTTCCACTCATATACATTGTCAGTTGAAAATTGCTGACGGAAAGCATCCAGCACAACCTGTGGTACAGCTGCATCAAGGCAAATAACAGAATGAGATGACTGATGACCATTGTCATCAAAACGGGCATCATGCCGCTGGTTGCCCAGGTTAAACTGAACGGTAAAACTGCTGCTGCTATTGCGTTGCCATTCTACCCCGGTGGCACCACTGAAACTGTTGTCAAAAGCTGTCCTGGTAGCAGATGGTACTGTTGAAGCAGCCACAACGTTGGCTCCGCCTCCGGATGGATTAGTATCAACAGCAGATTTTGTACAGGCAGCTAACGAAAGCAAGCTAAGGGCGGCAAGAAGGATTTTATTT
Source organism: Chitinophagaceae bacterium (assembly GCA_031422725.1). Classification (GTDB taxonomy): domain Bacteria; phylum Bacteroidota; class Bacteroidia; order Chitinophagales; family Chitinophagaceae; genus JJ008. The sequence continues at coordinate 13,089 of JANPMI010000187.1, forward strand.
TTCATACATAAATTATTTTAAGATTATTAAATTTCAGATACAGGAATAAGTAAAAGCAGGAGAATATTTCGTAACCACTGGAGGTAGCATATTTTTTACTGCCAGTGCATATTTTTGCAGAAAGCTGCTGATAAAAGGTTGACAACCGGGTGCACTTTATGCAAAGTGGGCGGTAAGATTAAGCTAATAATACCTTCTGTTATGGCTTATTCCATCCGCATCTGGGCAGCCAAAATCCCGCCCAACAACATCCTTAAGTTAGTGATGGAAATTGTTGATGAAAACCTAATTTGTAAACCCCATTTTCGGCATAAGTTGCCTAATTTTACAAAAAAGAGCTAATGAAGATTTTTGTTGCCGGCCTCCCCTACGACATGGATGATGCAGAACTCGAAGAGTTCTTTGAGAAATTTGGTACCGTTTCTTCGGTTAAGGTTGCTATGGACAGGGAAACAGGAAAGAGTAAAGGATTCGGATTTGTAGAAATGCCTAATGATACAGAGGCAAGAGAAGCAATTGAAGGATTAAATGATATTTCACTTGGAAAAAAACCATTAGTAGTAAAAGAAGCTGAAGACAAAGGAGGCGGTGGCGGTTATCGTGGTGGCAACAGTGGTGGTGGGGGTTATCGTGGTGGCAATAGTGGTGGCGGCGGTTATAATAAATTTGGCAACGACAGGGATCGCAGAGGCTATTAATATTGCATACTAATTTTTCTTTTACCTGTTCATCTCCGGCACATCCACCATCATGTCTTTTAAATGTGATTGCCCTTTTACATTACCAGCTGACCATCTCAGGTTAAATATGCCGCCAACAAGGAGTCTTACTTTTGAGAAGCCGCTTTTCTGTAACAAATCAGCAGTCGCATACACTTCTGTTCCTGTTCCAAAGCCATAGATCACCACTTCTTTATTTTTATCCAACTCTGAGAGGCGGCTGCCAATAACATCTGCAGGAATATGAACGGCATTTTTTATATGGCCGATATTTCGCCAGCTGTCCTTGTGTTTATTTTCAAATTCATCTTTACTTCTTATGTCCACTAATGTATAGTTATTGTTTTCGGCAGCAAATCTTCCAAATTCTGTTGCATTAAACATTTTGTAGGCAACCGGCGAAATGTACCAATTTTTACACCTGCTATCCATGTCCCTGCCATCTGTATATAAAATACGGTCAATTCCTTCTATGAGTACGTACACACTGGGATAATCATTTTGTGTTAACAATACAGCAGCTTTCGCAGCTTCATCGCCATACATGTCAGTGATGACAATTCTACTGTATTTTGGGACCAAGGATAATTTACCGGGCAATTCCGACAAGGGGATATTAACAGCTCTGCGGATGGTACCAAAAGCATTCTCCTTTGCATCACGGCTGATATGCCTGAAGGCAGAATCTGAACGAACATCCAGTATAAAAGGCATACTGTGCATACGCATTAATGCACAAAGCCCATTGGCAGAAATGATATCATACTTATTTTTTGTTTCCACCAGCGAGGCGGCACAATCATAGTCGTCTGTTGATTCTCTATAGTGTATCGCCGTCATACCCCCGTTTATATTGTAAATATTGGTAAAGCCACTATCGGCCAGCATCTTTCCTGCCCTTCGGCTGCGCTGGCTGTGAGAGCAATACACAAATACCGGCTTATCCTTATATCCCTGTATCTCAGAAAGCCTTTTTCCTAATTCCCTTATATCAATATTAATTGCACCCTTTAAATGCCCAAGATTATAAGAAGGAGATTGCGAAGTATCATCATGCTCTGCTTTTGAACGTACATCCAGTAAAATATATTCTTTAATTTTTTCCAGTTCGGTACAGAGGTCTGCCGGGTCAACAGTTTTGTACAACACATTATCGTTTTTGAACTGGCTGTTTGCGGAAACAGCCAGTAAAAGAATTACGGGCAGACAAAGTTTGCTTAGCATAGCATTAAATTTAAACGACAGCAAGATAACCGGAAAAACAGCAGGCTGCTTATTAATTACACAAAAGGACACATTCTCACCGTAAAGGGTTTTCTTTTGACTGTTCCGGATTTTTTCTGAACTTTAGTGTTTCCCATTCTCACCTGTAAAAAATCAATGATGAAACTACTGCAAACTTTATCAATTGCCATACTGGCCGCTGTTGTATTATTGACTTCCTGCAAAAACAGTGACAAAAAAAAGGAGACAGGTATGAAAGAATCAAAACTAAAGGAAGAAAACATTACTTACAGGCTATTAGATAGTAAAGACAGTATTGTACTGGATGGATACATAGTTTACGATGAAAGTAAGGCAGGTAAACGTCCTGCGGTATTAGTGGTGCATGAATGGTGGGGTCTTAATGACTATGCCAAAATGCGGGCCCGGGAATTAGCTAAACTTGGCTATATAGCCATGGCTATAGATATGTACGGTAATGGTAAAAGAGCGGATAATCCTGATGCTGCAGGCAAACTGGCAGAACCTTTTTATAAAAATCCGCAAATGGCAATACCCTTCTTTGCAGCGGCAATGGCGAAATTGAAATCATACAGTCAGACCGATCCCACTAAAGTAGCCGCCATTGGTTATTGCTTTGGAGGCGCACAGGTATTGAATATGGCCAAGTTCGGGGAAGACCTGAAAGGTGTAGTAAGTTTTCATGGCAACCTGACGGTGGTGCCCGTCAATAAAGGTTTACTGAAAGCACAAATATTAGTTTGTCATGGTGCAGCAGATCCATTTGTGCCAGCATCAGAAGTTAGTTTATTTAAAAGTGATATGGATGCCGTCGGTGCGAAATACATCTTTAAAGCCTATGATGGGGCCACCCATGCTTTTACCAACCCCAATGCAACAGCAATGGGTGAAAAATTTAATATTCCTATAAAATATAATGCAGCGGCTGATTCTGCATCATGGCAGGATATGAGGGATTTCTTTCAAAGCATTTTTAAATAGTTGCTCTCCCCCCGTCACTAAATAAACATTTTTGCCGGAGTCAACTGAAGACTACGGCTTTTTTTATTTTCTAACGGCATCTAACAACTCATTTTCAACTCCTTATTATGAATGTTTGAAGCTTTAGATAAACACCCCTAACTCGTTTACAGACAGTATTATTACGAGTTTTAATGACGGCGATTGTAAAAAATACTTAGAAAAAATACGAGAAATCACTATGAATTATAAAATCCTGTTTCTATTTTGTCAATCCTTTTGGACATTAAAACGGATTCCTTTGAAAAAAAATATTTTAACCCTGCTAATGGGAAGCATCTTTTTTGTTTCCTGTATTAAAGAAGATTTTGCTAACCGTGTCACTCCGGTTGAACCCTGCGAACTGCAAACTGCAAACCCTTCTGGCCGTTCCTACGCTTCGGATTCGGTGGTTTCATTTACCTGCACACAAAAATTTTGTGGCATTATGCCGCTGAGTGCCAAAAACTACTGGATATACGAAGATTCAGTTTTCAACGATGGAATATTTGTACGGGTACAGTTAGATACTCTTCGTTACACTTCAACAATGAAATCATTGACTGATGGGTTGGTCTGGTGGGAAAGCAATGTAAACGTTGGGTTGCCCGAAAGACTTTACACAAACGATTCAGCCTTTTTTAAACTGGAGCAAAGAATGTTTATCCAGGACATTATGGACTCCAAAAAAGATTTCAGTCTTTTTCCCGGAGATTCTATCCGCTACCTGGCAAGTTTTGAAGATGCTGCTGCACAGGGACGTTCATTAAAACTTAAAACAGGTATTAAAACTCCTGCTGGCTACTATGATGATTGTCTTTATTTTGAAAAAAATGCCCGCAACTACCGGAAAGACCAGGTTTATTTTAAACCCGGGATTGGTGTACTGCGATATGTTCAGGAAAAAGCACCATTAGGACAAAGGGAAATAAAATTGCAGCAAATATCTACACTGATTGCTTATCATATTGAGTGACGTTCAAGGCAGTGTCACAGCAGCTAAACGATATACAAAGAATATTAGAGGTAAAAGCTACTCCTGAAGCTAAAGCGGCTCATGAAAAATTTGTTCCCGGTAATGAAAGAATATTTGGAGTAAGAACTCCTGTTTTAAATGAACTGGCGCAACAATTTAAAAGCGGAGGTTTTGACCTGATAGGAGAATTATGGAAAGCAGGTGCATTGGAAGAAAAAATGCTGGCAATAAAGATGCTGGGTAAAATAGCAAAGAAGGATCCGGAAAAATCTTTAAAAATCATTCAGATCTTTGCAAAAAACATTGGCAACTGGGCTGTTTGTGATACAATAGGTATGCAGGCATTAAAACCAATTCTCAAGACTCATCAGAAAGAAATTTTTGCACTGGCCTGGAAATATAATACTTCAAAAGATTTCTGGCAGCGGCGTCTTTCATTAGTACTCGTAGAATGGTACACAAGGATAAAAGAGCATCACCCGGAAATAAAACGATTGGTAAAAAACCTTCAGAATGACGATGAATATTATGTAAAGAAAGCGGTGATATGGATTAGTAAGAATTTTAAAAAAGGGAAATAAATTGAAAAGCCCCCCGATAATAATCGGAGGGCTTTGTTCTGCTTTTGAGACGCTGTTCTATACTTAAGGTAAGGTTATCAGTCTGTGATTATTGCCATTGTTCCAGGTCAGCAGGGCCTTGTTATCACAATCACCATTGTTGGGTGCACCGTAGTTCAGGAACAATACCCTGTCATTAATTTTTATTTTTAAAACACCATCACTGATCCAGGGACAAACAACTTTTTTAATCAGGGGTGATTCTGTATTCAGATTGACAGTAACGCCATTATTAAATTCAGTTTTTGACCTTCCTTCGATGCTGTACACATCATCCCGGCAGGTACGGGTGCTGCCACCTTCAATCTGCCTTACATACTTCAGGCTCTGGTACTGGTAGCCTCTTCCATTCGGGAAAGTTACTTTACCACCCACTACCTGCATAGTGAATTTGATATTACCATTTTCACTCAGGTTGCTGATGATCTTGGTACCTTCAATATGTGCACGGTTCAGGTAAAAATTCCGGAAGGTGATGGTGAGAACAGAACCCGACCGGCGGATAGGACCTGTAAAATGGAGAATGATGGCTCCTTTACGGAATTTACCATCGGCACAAATACAACCATCCCCAAAATCTATGGTGACAGTTTTAGGATAGGTGTTGTTGTTGGGGGTAACAGTAATTGTTACACATGGCCCAAGACGCAAACGGAGTTCTGCAAATGTTGGCAAATAGTTGCCGGCCTCTTCAGAACGGCCGTACATACTTGCATCGCCTTCTTCTTCAGCGGCGATCATACTTACATCTTCTACATCATCAAAACTGGCTTCCGCCTGTGCACTTTCGTCAGAGTATTCGACAGCTTCTTCTTCCGTTACGGGTGTGGAGGAATCGGTGAAACTGTTTTCTTTTTGACAGGAAATAACAAACAGGGAAAGCAATACTGCAAAAGCAGCGATGGTGATCCGGTTAAATGATAAAATTTTCATGGCTATACTTTTTTTGGTTACAAATTATTAACGCAACTTTTGAACTGTGTTGAGAAAGAAAGTTTAAAGACCGTTAAAATATTTTATTTTCCCCCTGTAAATGGAAAGAATCATCCGGTATTTACGTTGTTATTTTTCTGATATTGACAAACGGCTTCTGTTTTCAATATCTGTTTTTACGGCCCTGCTTGTATTTATAAATTATTATTTCAGGCTGGACGAGAGTATCCAAAAAAATAATTTATTTCCCGTTAAACTTGTTTGCTGGTATGCAGTCTTCCTCGTTGCTTTTTCCATACCCTATCTGCTTACCGGATTAATAAAATCATTCAGCAATTTCAAAAAAGCGGCCTTTCTGTTTTTTCTTTTAACGGCTCCTCTCCTTTTTGCATTAAAAATCAGTTTTGATTTTTCGTTGCCTTTTTCCGGAAATGCCGGGTGGGATATGTACTGGAATTATATTATTTACTGGCCGGTATTATTATTGATAGTCGCCTTTTTTTTATTTGTTCTTTGGAAATATTTTGACACTAACCAGCCATTCTATGGGATGACAAAAAGAAATCTTAGCTGGAAACCCTATCTTCTTATGTTGCTGATGATGCTTCCGGTGATAGCACTCGCCTCCACACAAGCCGACTTTTTGGAAGTGTATCCAAAATTAGAATCTGTTACCGGTATTTATAATGAGGACAGTATTACCTGGTGGCACAAACTGCTGTTCGAACTTTCATATGGCAGTGATTTTATTACCATTGAACTTTTTTTCCGTGGTTTCCTGGTTCTTGCATTTATAAAATGGGCAGGTAAAGATGCTATTTTGCCAATGGCCTGTTTTTATTGTACCATTCATTTTGGCAAGCCATTGGGAGAATGTATCAGTTCTTATTTCGGTGGAATAATCCTTGGAGTTATTGTTTATCACACCAGATCAATTTATGGCGGGTTGATCGTTCACTTGGGTATTGCCTGGTTGATGGAGGCTGGAGGTTTTATCGGAAACACTTTTATCAGATAACCCATTCATCATGTATCACGCCGACGAGATAATATTTCCCGTCTTTCATTTTGAAAACAAGCCAGAGGTTTCGCCAGTCCATTCCTTCATATTTTTCTTCAAAGCCTTTAAAATAGCTTTCAACAAAATGACAGCCGGGATACAATGCCCTCAGGTTGTTCAATACATGCTCACCTGCGATTAACCCGTTCACTTTTATGGAGTCGGGCTTAAGAAAATCCACATCGTACACAAAACGCTTCACATATTCATTCATTGTCATTGTAATTTTTTCTTCGTTGGCGTCAAACCAACCCCAAACAATTTTCACCTGTTTCGTTTTGTCTGTCCAAATCTTCATTGTCCCGGCTTTAACTATGATGTCACTGGCGGTATCAACATATCCATACGGTGAAAACCGCACCCCTTCTTCCGGGTGAATAAAAAGCGATAGCGAATCGTATTGTTTGTTTTTAAAAGCAGTCAGGATAACTTTTGTGAGTGCAAGCAAGGTGGAATCCCTTACTTGGTCGTCAACATCCGGCGAATTAATCAGGCTATCGGAGTGGGCGGTTGAGTCTTGTGTAATTTGTTTCTTATTTCCTGAATTATTGCAGGACAAAACTGAAAAGCAAATAAAGGAAAGGAAAATAAGTTTACGCATAGAATTTAGAATTAATGAATCCTTGGGCAGGATGAAAATAAAAAAACTACAAGCCGGTAAGCCGGATTCTGTCGTGGGCTATCATTTATCTGTCCCGACATTTACATGTCGGGATCAAGCTGCCTACCCTGTATCTCGGACGAGCAGTCCTCAGGCGATACTATATGTGGCATTTCAGCATGCAAGGTTTACCCGCCAATGATGTTACCATCAAAAGCTGTGAGCTTTTACCTCACATTTTCATCTTTTCCCCGCCGAGGCGGGGTAGTTATTTTCTGTGGCACTATCTCTTGATCCACCTGGGTGGACCAGCCGGTTATTCGCCGGTGCATTGCTCTGTACTGTCCGGACTTTCCTCCCCTCAATAAATTAAGAAGCGATAGCCTGGCTTGTAGCGAAAACAAAAATAAACAGTAAAATCAGTATTGAAAGAATATTTCCGTTGCCCCATACCCAAAATTCGGGTTATACTGATTCACAAACGATTTCACTTCCTTCTTCAACCGTAAAATATCATGTATCTCATCCCGCAGGACCCCTTCTCCTACTCCATGTATTACAATTAATGAATGTTGATGATGAGCAATAGCGAGGTGATAATATTTTTCAAATGTTTTTAACTGAAGGCTTACTATTTCATAATTACCCAGGTGCTTCCAGTCTTCAGTTAGTTTTTCTATGTGCAGGTCAATAACACTGCGGGCCGGCTCCAGGTGTTCCCTTGCTTTGGAAGCATCATAAATTTTATGCCTGTTCCTGACAGCATCACCCAACTCTACTTTATCTTCAATTACTTTGTCAGGATAATTCTCAAATAATAACTGTGAGAAATGTGCCTGGTTCTTTTCTTTCAGTTCTTCAATTTTGGCAAACAGTTGTTTTGGTTTCAGCTTTACAGAAGACTCAAAATGGCTTGCCTTTTTTTTATCTGATTGCAGTAAGGAGAAATCAAATTCAAAGGAAGGGCTGTCATTCATATCAGCAAAGTCCACATCATGCAAATAAAAATCTTCGAATGGCTGTATCGTATTCTTTAATTCAAAATCCGGTTTACCAAAGAAATGAAGTTTATAAATAAAGTTATAGGGTGTTTCTGTCCTATTGATCAAATGAATCTTTAACTCTTCTACTACCACATCGCCAAACTCATCCGTATCCATTACGGGCAGGAAAGTTAGCCAAACACCATCAACTACTCTCTTTTCCTTCGATGGTTTTTCTTTTCTTATATCATCCACAAATTGTTTTTCTTTTTTTTCAGGAAATAGTTTCTTTTCCGTAAATCTTTTGAAGTAAGGAAAATCAACCTGGTCCATGTAAACCGGAAATGATACCCCCAGCACATCTACCATCAGCATTTTGTCATTGATTATATCTACCACTTTTCCTTCTTCATTGGAGTGAAGGATCAATACAATGTCACCTAACTGGTACTTCATGGTACAAAAATAGGAATGCCACAGTTTAAAACCGTGGCATTCCTGCGAGATGCTTTTTTTATTTATGGTTCTTTTCTTTTAGCCAGTTTACTGTGACTGTAACTGTACAGAAAATAAATTGCGAGGCCAATGAGCAGCCATATCAAAAACCGCATCCATACTTTATGTGTTTCCTGGGCCATCAGGTAGAAACAGCTTATCATTCCCAGTACGGGTAACAGGGAAAGTTTTTTAGTAAAAGATAATACCGCCATAATTAATGCTATCAGCCAAAAAGCAGCCATCGGCCAGGTGTCTTTTGTAAATATATCCGCCTGGAAATGACTGGGAACATTAATAACTATTAATACAACAGCCGCTATCAATAACAGAGGGAAAATAAATTGTGCGTTGATATAAGGCACTTTAAATTTACTATCCGGCCTGTCCTTCCGTTGCTGTAAAACAAGCACCCCAGCGCATACCATTACAAAGGCAAAGAGTGTTCCGATACTCGTCAATGATAAAACTTCATTCAGGTTTAAGAATAATGCAGGCACGGCCACTACTATACCTGTAAGGATGGTAGAGAAGGACGGTGTTCCATATTTTGGATGTATTCTTGAAAATATTTTTGGTAATAATCCATCCCGGCTCATACTCATCCATATCCTTGGCTGACCAAGCTGGAAGACCAGGAGTACACTGGCTGTGGCAATGATGGCACTCACTGCAACGATTCCTGAAATAAATTTCAATCCTTTTTCATCAAAAACCATTGCAAGCGGATCACCCACATTCAGTTTGGTGTAATGCACCATGCCCGTCAGCACTAATGCCAGTAATATATATACGACGGTGCAAATGATGAGTGAGTATATCATCCCCCGCGGCAAGTCTCTTTGCGGATTTTTACATTCCTCCGCTGTAGTGGATATAGCGTCAAAACCGATGTAAGCAAAGAAGACTGCCGACACTCCTTTCATAATGCCGCCAAAACCTTCCGGTGTAAATGGCGTCCAGTTATCAGGATTTACATAATAAGCTCCCAGCACTATTACAAAAAAGATGACACATAGTTTTATAATTACCATCAGGTTACTGGCAGACCGGGATTCTTTTATTCCCCTGAATACGATGTAAGTAATTAAAGCAACAATTAATAAAGCAGGTAAATCCATGATGATGCGAAAACCAAATATTTGCGGCGCATCTGTCCATGCGGCAGCCTGGTTAGCTACGCCATCAGCAAATCCCCTTTTAGCACTTATATAATCCATCGTCATCCAGTCAGGAATATGCAGACCTGCTTTCGACATAAGGTTAGTAAAATAATCACTCCAGGAAATAGCCACGGCAATATTTCCGATGGCATACTCCATCAATAAATCCCAGCCAATGATCCAGGCAAAAATTTCGCCGAAAGCCACATAAGAATAAGTATAGGCACTCCCGGAAACAGGAACAGTGGAAGCAAATTCTGCATAGCACAAAGCAGCAAAGCCGCAGGCAATGGCTGTAAAGCCATAAAGAAACACTATGCCCGGGCCGCCATTAGCTGCTGCCGAACCAATACCACTGAAGATACCGGCCCCAATAATAGCAGCAATACCAAAGAAGGTGAGGTCACGTACACCCAATACTCTTTTTAACCCTATTGAATGGCCATCATGAAGACCAGCTTCAGCATCTTTAAGAATAGTTGTGATAGATTTCTTGCGGAAAAGTTGATTTGCCATGGCAGTTGGTTTTGATTGTTCAAAATAGGAAAAAAAATGATTGAACCGGGATTTAGTTGCTCACTATTAAATGAATGGCAATTACCGGCATGACGAAAATCAACTGACCAGCAGACCCTTATCATCAGGTTAGTTTATGATCCTAAACATCTTTGCACTAACAAAAACAAAAGATATGGAAACATCAATTCAACATGCCTACCATCCTTCTTATAGTATTCCTGCTGCAAAAACTTCGTTATGGAAAAAATTTATAAACTGGGCTGACGGCCAGGAAGAGCATCGTTTCGGCTGGGCTGCTTTTGCCATAATGGGGCATGGATCTGTATTTACCATCATAACTGTTATGATAATTCTGTTTACTGGCAATCATTTTATATTCTGGCCTTTTGCTATCGGAGCCATGGCGGCTTGCCTCATAGTTAATCTTGCAGCATTACCCACAAAGATTACCATTCCTGTTTTGTTTTTTAGTGTACTAATTGACGTAGTAATTATCGGGATATGCCTGACAAACGGTTTTGATTTAGCAGCCAGCTACCGTTAATTTCAGTGATCCCTTTTAATAAGGAAATGAGCCAACTCTTTGAGGGGTTCTTTCCGCTTGGATAAAACAGCTATATCTTCCAGGTGAACAAAAGCTTCATCAAGATATTTATCCTTGAATTGTAAAGCCCATTCATCCACTTTACAATCCCTGAATACCTGTAAAGTTTTTTCTATTTTATCAACGGCGTTTCCTATTAAAAGATTTCTCAACTCTTTTTGCTGGATAGCAGTGGCCATTTCAAAAGCATGCAGCAGTAAGAATGTTTTTTTATTGGCAAGAATATCACCTCCTACCTGTTTCCCGAATTTCTGCGGGTCGCCAAACGCATCCAGGTAATCATCCTGCACCTGGAAAGCTATACCCAGTTTTTTGCCAAACTCATATAACAAGTTTTGGTTTCTTTCCCCGGCCCCTCCTAATATGGCACCTGTTTGTAAACTGGCGGCCAGTGCCACTGAAGTTTTTAGTTCTATCATCTTCAGGTAGGAAGACATGCTGACAGTTTCTAATTTTTCAAAATCCATATCCATCTGTTGTCCTTCACAAACTTCTTTGGCTGTACGGTTAAAAAGATGCAGGATTGACTGCAGGTATTCAATACTTATTTTGTTTAATTCTTCATAGGCCGTTACCAGCATTACATCGCCGGCAAGTAAGGCAGTACTTTCTCCATACTTAGTGTGTACAGTTTCCATACCCCGCCGCAACGGGGCTTTATCCATGATATCATCATGAATCAGTGTGAAATTGTGAAAAAGCTCAATAGCCGTTCCCACATGCCAGGCATCTTCTTTTATATCTTCAAATAGTTCATTACCCATCAGGCAGAGAACAGGACGTACCCTTTTACCACCTAATTTTAAAAAATATTCATTCGGGTCATACAATGAAGACGGTTCATCCGGAAAATGCCGTTTATCAAAGTACAAAGCAAATTTTTGGGAAAGGAGTTCGAATGATTGCATAGTTTTTTGAGTTTCACGCAGAGGACGCAGAGTTCGCTGGGATTAATAATTATTTACAATTCTTTTAATTCCATCTTTTAATAACATCACATTAAAGTTAATCATTAAAGCTACTTTTATTTTTGTAAGTTTTAAATAAGTAACTGTTCTTTTATAGTGAACAGGCGGTATAATATCCATTGATTTTAATTCAACAATAACTTTATCCTCAACAATTAAATCAGCTCTGAAACCCAAATCCAATTTTACTTCCTCAAAAACAACTGGTATTCCTTTCTGTCTTTTTACCTCCAATCCTCTTTTTGTGAGCCGGTAGTACAACACTTCTTCATAAACCGATTCGAGCAAGCCGGGTCCCAACTCTTTATGAATATAAATTGCTTCTTCAATAATAATTGAAGTGATTTGATTTATTTCCATAACTTAAAATTTTCTCTGCGTCCTCAGCGATCTCTGCGTGCCACTATTTTTTCTTTTTACTTTTTTCTTTACTTGATTTTTCTGCGGTTTCCTCACCCGCCGCCACTACCCATTCATAATCCAACTGCCGCTTGGTAAGATTAGCCGCCACTACTTTTATCATCACTTTATCCCCCATCCTGAATTTCTTACCACTTCGCTGGCCCACTAAACAATAATCAGTTTCTACATGGCGGAACTCATCATACTCCAGCAGGCTGTTTACACTCACCAGCCCTTCACATTTATGTTCCACCGTCTCCACCCAAAAACCAAAACTCGCAACACCACTTATCACCCCTTCAAACTCTTCACCGAGATAATTTTTCATGTATTGTACCTGCTTGTATTTATTCGCTGCTCTTTCAGCTTCCATCGCCGCTCTTTCCCTCTCACTGGTATGTTTGCATTTTTCTTCTAATTTTTTATCAGGATTAATTTTATTATTTAATACCTGTTCCAGTATCCGGTGTACCTGCACATCGGGATAACGACGGATAGGAGACGTAAAATGACAGTAATGCTCAAAACCCAGTCCATAGTGTCCTTCATTTACAGTGGTGTATTTTGCTTTTGCCATTGTACGGATGCCCAATTGCTCCAGCACATGTTGCTCTGGTTTGCCGTGTACATCTTTTAATAACTGATTAAATGATTTAGCAATGGTATCAGGTGAAGAAGTATCAAACGTATGCCCGAATTTTTTGGCGAATGCGGCAAAGGGAAGCAATTTTTTTTCATCCGGGTCATCATGGGTGCGATAAGGAAATGGCAGCGGCTTACCATTGATTTTTATTTTGGAAATATTTTCTGCTACCGTCCGGTTGGCCAGCAGCATAAATTCTTCAATCAGCTGGTGGGCTTCCTTACTCTCTTTAATCAGGATGCCGATGGGATTTCCTTTTTCATCCAGTTTAAATCTTACTTCCTGTGATGAAAAATTGATGGCTCCGTTATTGAAACGTTTCTTTCTGAA
>JANPMI010000188.1:0-18915 GCA_031422725.1 Chitinophagaceae bacterium
GATAATAACAGTACCAAAGTAAGCTGGGGTTTTGAAGGAAGTATGAATTACCCTATGAATGTGATGAAACTTTTTATGAATATGGAAAAAGCTATTGGCAATGATTTCAGCACAGGGTTGAATAATTTGAAAACGTTGCTGGAGAAATGATAACAACCTGTCGGTATGAAAAAAAACATCACCCTTGTTTTCATCTGTCTTGTATTACTTTCGTTTGTACTGAAAGAGGCAGGCAGCAAAGTAAAACAGTTTGACTGGCTGAAAGGCTCCTGGACAATGAAGAAGAAAAACGGCGGAGCGATAATGGAAAACTGGCAGCAGAGTAATGACAGCACACTAAGCGGAGAAAGCCTTAATTTTTCAGTAGCAGGATCTTCTAAAGTAATGGAAACACTGCAATTGGTTTTCAGAGGAGGAGCTTATTATTATATATCAACAGTAAAGGACCAGAACAATAGTCAACCGGTAACTTTTACAATTACGTCCTATAACGAAACTGGGTTTGTAGCTGAAAATCCGGAACATGATTTTCCCAAACGAATAACCTACCATTTAATAAGCAAAGACTCCATTCATGCTTTTATTGATGGTGGCCCGGCCATGCCGGATAAGAAATCTGGGTTTAATTATTCAAGAGTAAAAGATTAAGTCGTGGCCTATAACGAAAAACTAGCCAACATGACGAGAGAGGTCATTGCTCTTACACGTAAGAAGGTTCAGGAGAAAGCTATGTTTGGCGGATTATGTTTTATGGTGAATGATAAAATGTGTGTAGGGGTGGAAAAAGAAAGACTAATGGTAAGGCTGGATCCGGCTAAATATGACGAAGTATTGGAAAAAGACGGCTGCATGCCAATGGACTTTACCGGGAAGGTGATGAAGGGTTTTGTATTTGTAGATGCAGCGGCACTGACTACAAAAAGAAAACTGGATTATTGGATTAAGCTGGCACTTGAGTATAATAAGATTGCGAAAGCCAGCAAGAAAAAAACGGCTAAAGCAGTAACAAAGAAAAAATGAAGTTTGACAAATCCCAATCAATAGAAATATTGGAAAGGACGCCGGTTGTTTTAAAAACCCTTCTTAACAGCCTGCCTGATGAGTGGATAATGAGCAACGAAGGCCCCGAAACATTTTCTCCCTTCGATGTGATAGGCCACTTGATTCATGGAGAAAGAACCGACTGGACTACAAGAGCAAAAATTATTCTTGAATTTGGATTGTCCAAACCATTCACGCCGTGGGATCGTTTTGCACAATACGAAGTAAGCAAAGGGAAAACATTAGCACAGTTGTTAGATGAGTTTGAGGAAGTGCGGAATGAAAATCTGCAATGGCTGAAGTCAGTAAACATATCAGAAAATGATTTGGAGAAAAAGGGAATGCACCCTGTGTTAGGGGAAGTGACCCCTACGAAACTTACTCACTACTTGGGTGGTACATGACCTGACCCATATAGCACAAATAACAAGAGTGATGGCAAAACAATACAAAGAAGAGATGGGCCCATGGCCGGAGTTTTTCCGTATTTTAAATTTTTTAAAAAAATATTATGCAATCGAAAGCAACAACCGTAGAACAGTACTTGGCCGAATTGCCTGCCGACAGGCAAAAAGCAATGATGGAACTCAGGAAAGTGATTAAGAAAAATTTACCCAAAGGCTTTAAAGAAGGAATGGGCTATGGAAATATGGGGTATGTTGTACCACACAGTAAATATCCGGCAGGTTATCATTGCGATCCTAAACAACCGCTTCCTTTTATGGGCTTTGCTTCGCAAAAGAACTTTATTGCCGTATATCACATGGGTGTGTATGCAGATCCTAAACTGTATAGATGGTTTGTCGATGAATATGCAAAAGCTGGTGTTGGTAAATTGGACATGGGAAAAAGTTGTATCCGATTCAAAAATCCTGATAAAATTCCGTATCAGCTTATCGGTGAACTGGCTTCAAAAATTACACCCGATGAATGGATTGCTATGTATGAAAAAAATTTGAAAAAATAAATTATGAATAACGACCCGGTAGAAAAAGCGACGCAAACCCAAATAGCTAATATTGAAAAAAGCACTGGTAAGAAACTGGAAGAGTGGATTGCTATTGTAAATAAAAGCGGCTTCGCCAAACACGGCGAATTAGTAAATTTTTTAAAAGAAAAACATGCTTTTACTCATGGTAATGCAAATGTTATTGTTCATTATGCCAAACAAAGCCATGCCGGTGCTGCTGAGAACCAGGATGATTTAATTACTGAACAATACAAAGGCAAAGAGAACCTGAAACCCTGGTATGATATAATAATGGCAGAGATAAACAAGTTTGGTAAAGACATAGAAATAGCACCCAAGAAAGCTTATGTGAGTTTGCGGAGAAAAAAACAGTTTGCTATTATTCAGCCATCCACCAAAGACAGGCTTGATGTTGGACTGAACATTAAAGGAGTTGCCTCATCGGGTAATGTGGAAGAAGGCGCAAAATGGAATGCTATGTGTACACACCGTATTAAAGTGGAAGATGAGAAAATAATCAATAAGGATTTAATCAACTGGATAAAGAAAGCTTACGAGCAGGCAGGATAAAAAAATACCCTGAAAAGTTCCGGGGTATTTTTTTATATTGAAATGTGTTATTTCTTACGGGTAAATTTTATTTCCATCATTTTCATCTCCTTCCCTGTCTTGGGGTCGGGGCCATACATTTCCATTATATGAGTGTTGTCGTCTGCTACTTTATATACTTCTCTCATTGTACATTCTTTTCCCGGGCGGCAGATATCTGGCATTGTGCCCGAAAGAGTAATTGATTTTGTCGCCTCATCCCAGGAGCCTGACATATTCATAATACCAGTACTCCAGGTATCAATCCATGACGAAGTAAATTTTTTAATAGCATTATCATAAGCCATGAGGCTCATCCCTTCAAAAGCCATTCCCATCATATTACCGCTGTATTTACTGCTTTGGTATTTGCCTGCCATAATCATGGAGTTTACGGCTGTACCATTTGATTTTTGTGGCTGAGCCCCTTCATACTCCCACATGGTGGATTCTGTATTCCAGTTACCGTTCCAGGAAGCCATCATGGTATGCATGGGTCCGGGAGTACCATACTCCATCATTTTAGCCATCATAGTGGCAGAGTCAATAGGAACCCAGGGTTCGTCTTTGTTCGTTTCCTCCGATACGGATGATGTTTCGGATTTGTCTTTGTTTCCGTCTTCCTTTTTTTCATTGTTGCAGGCTGCAAAAAGTAATGCTGCTGCACAAAAAGCAAATAGTTTTTGTTTCATACATTTTTTGTTTAGGAATAAAAGGTACAAACAAAGTTTTCCCTTCACAAAAAATTATGGATAAAAGGTAAAAGCTTAACCTAACTGCTTGATTTTTATTTGCATAACAGTGGTAATACTGGTAGCCCTTTCTTTGATAATAAAGGCATTATCACCTGCAAATAGTTCATCAACAGTTTCTTTAAAATAGCGAAGCCATGTTTCAAAGTGATGCTTGGTTAACGGGGATTTTTGATGCAAAGCCATGTGTGGCTGCATGGCATTCTTCTGATAAGTGCCGGATTGAAATAATATAGAATCCCAAAAATCAATCAACACCGGTAAGTGATGGTCCAGATTTATTTTTGCGACATCGGTAAACAAATAACTAATAGAGTTGTCAGCTAACAACTTTTCATAGAAGGTTTTCATCAGTAATAGCAAATCTTCCCTGGAATCAATATCTTTTTTCATGGTTTGCTGACTGTTCTGTTTTTCACCTCCTCAAATCGTTCATCGTAATCTTTACGGATGGTCCCCATCATCCTGTCCCAGAATAAAAAATACAAACCATAGTTGCCTTTAAAATATTGATGGTGCTGATTATGATTAACAGAAGTATTGACCCATTTACCAATCCAATGTTTGCTGAATCCTTTAGGATACAGTTCCCAACCAAGATGGCCGTAAACATTATATACGATCATAAACAGGAAGAAGAACAGCAGGTGAAATAAATGCACCGGGATAGTAAAAACAAAGACAAGAAAAATCCCGGCTTCTACAATTGCTTCCAGCGGATGAAAAGCATAAGCAGCAAAAGGGCTGGGGTTGGTGGATTTATGATGAATAAGATGAACAGCTTTAAATACTGACGGATGATGCATGAGACGGTGCATCCAGTAGAAATAAGTGTCATGCATAATAGCCATCAGCGGAAATGCCAGAATAAAATACAATGTGGAATGCTGATTAATATCGAGGTAAAATTTAGTGTGCCTTGCTAACTCAGGGCTACCTAGTACAAGGGCAGGAATAAACGCCATAATAAATACAGTAAGGATGGAAAAAATAATCTCTCTTCCATAATCTTTAACCCGTGGAAATTTTTCCTGAATCTTTTTGGAAGCTATCATCCGGCGAAGCACTACATAACAAATAAGAAAAGCAATACTGGCTATAATTAAATAGCGGCTTCCTATCAGTAATACATCTTTAAAATAAAGTTGCCAGTTCATATTTAGTGTGCTTCTAACCAGTTTTTACCTTCGCCGCACTCAGCAGTTACTGGTACTTTATGCGGCAACGGCATTGCAGATTGCATGTTTTCTAATATCAGCGGTTTCAATTCTTTTACTTCAGATTTTAGTGCATCAAAAACCAGCTCATCATGTACCTGCAACAACATCTTGCTTTGCATTTTCTCTTTTTTCATAGCAGCATGTACTTTTTGCATAGCCAGTTTTATCATGTCTGCAGCTGTTCCCTGTATGGGTGAATTGATGGCATTTCGTTCTGCAAAACCACGGACAGTGAAGTTGGCCGAGTTGATATCCCGCAACCATCTTTTTCTTCCCATCAGTGTTTCTACATACCCATTCTCTCTTGCAAAATTGATAGTGTCGTCCATGTATTGCTGGATACCGGGAAACTGTTTCTTGTAGTTATCAATAATTTCTTTGGCTTCAGTTCTGCTGATGCCAAGATTATCTGCTAATCCAAATGCACCCTGACCGTAAATGATACCAAAGTTTACACTCTTAGCCTTGTATCGCATTTCCTTAGTTACAGCTGACTCATCAATATTATACACTCTTGCAGCGGTGGCAGTATGAATATCCGTTCCGTCTTTAAATGCTTTGCACATATTAGCATCGCCACTGATGGAAGCAACGATTCTTAATTCAATCTGCGAATAGTCGGCAGATAACAAAACATGTTTACTGTCTCTTGGTACAAATGCTTTTCTTATTTCTTTTCCCCTGTCCGTTCTTACGGGTATGTTTTGCAAATTGGGATTATTGCTTTGCAAGCGGCCGGTTACTGCCACGGCCTGTCCATAAGAAGTATGAACCCTTCCTGTTTTTCTGTTTATCAATTGTGGCAATGCATCTACATAAGTTGATTTTAGTTTTGTTAATTCCCTGAACACCAAAATATCTTCTACAATCTGGTGGCCTTTTGCGGCAAGTTTCAATAACACATCTTCCCCGGTTTGGTACTGGCCGGTCTTTGTTTTCTTTGCAGAAGAATCCAGTTTCAGTTTATCAAACAATACCTCGCCCAATTGTTTGGGTGATGCAAGATTGAAACGAACACCGGCTTGTTTGTAAACACTCTCTTCTGCTTTCTTTGCATCTTTTTCTAACTCCTTTGAATACTCTCCCAGGAAATCAACGTCCACTTTTATTCCTTCATATTCCATATCGGCCAGCACTTTTACCAAAGGGCTTTCCACTTCATTAAATACTTTTTCTACTTCTTTCTTTTTTAATAATGGAACGAAAACATTTTTAAGTTGCAAAGTAATGTCTGCATCTTCCCCGGCATATTCTTTTATTTTTTCTACTTCCACATCTCTCATACTGCCTTGTGTCTTGCCCTTTTTACCAATCAATTCTTCAATATGCACCGGCTCATAACCGAGAAAACGTTCACTTAAAACATCCATGCTTCTTTTTCCATCCGGTTCAATCACATAATGAGCAAGCATAGTATCAAATAGTTTTCCGGCTATTTCAACTCCATACCATTTCAATACCAGCAGGTCATATTTGGTATTTTGTCCTATCCATAATTTCTTTTTATCAGCAAATAACGAATCAAAGTGTACAAGAATTTCTTTTGTTCTCTCCTGGTCTGCCGGGCAGGGAACATAGAATGCTTCGCCGGGTTTTATGGAGAAACTTAATCCCACCAGTTCGGCATCATTTGCATCAATGCCTGTTGTTTCTGTATCAAAACATATCTCATCATGTTTCTTTAATTCAGCAACGAGTTTTTTAATGGCAGCATCACCTTCTACTGCTTCGTATTTATGGGTCGTGTTATTAATATTTTTATCTACAGTTAACCCTTGTGATTCTTCTCCATCATCTTGAACCGGCTCCTGACTCCCAACTCCCGACTTCGGACTCTCTATAACATTTCCAAACAAATCCGTCTGCACTCCCTGCGGTATTTCTTTTTCCACCACTCCTTTTGAAGAAGAGGCTACAGAAAAATCTTCGCCCAGTAATCTTTTGCCCAGGGTTTTAAATTCCAACTCAGCAAAAACTTCTTTCAGCTTTTCCTTATTCCATTCCTTTAACCGGAAATCCTCTTCATGAAACTCCACCGGAACATTGGTAATGATAGTGGCTAATTTTTTAGAAAGAATTGCCATCTCTTTCCCTTTCTTCACCTTTTCACCTATCGCCCCTTTTATATTATCAGCATTGGCTAATGTGTTTTCTAATGAACCATATTCTGCCAAAAATTTAGCAGCTGTTTTTTCTCCCACACCGGCAATGCCCGGAATATTATCCACCGCATCGCCCATCATACCCAGAATATCTATTACCTGGCTTACATCTTTAATATTCCATTTGGCACAGACTTCTTCGGGCCCCATTATTTCCACATCTCCACCCTGGTAAGCCGGTTTATAGATTTTTATTTTTTTCGATACCAGCTGACCATAATCTTTATCCGGGGTTACCATGTACACTTCATAGCCGGCTTTTTCTCCCAGTTTGCTCAGGGTACCAATTACATCATCTGCTTCATACCCATCAATAGCGATGACAGGAATATTAAAACCTTCAATGATTTTTTTTATATCCGGCACTGCTGCACGGATGTCTTCCGGTGTCTCCTGCCGGTTAGCTTTGTATTCTGCAAAATCGGTATGTCGTTCTGTAGCAGCGGCCGTATCAAAACAAACAGCCATGTGAGATGGCTTTTGTTTGGTTATTAATTCAACCAATGTATTGGTAAAACCAAACTGGGCATTGGTATTTTTTCCTTTGGATGTAATCCGGGGACTGCGGATGAGTGCATAGTAAGCCCTGAAAACAAGGGCATAGGCATCAAGGAGGAAGACTTTCTTTTCCATGCCACTAAGGTAAAGATTTCAATGGCAGATGCATATATAAACACAACAGCCCCGGCGATAAGCCGGGGCGTTGATATAAGAACGCTACTTTGCTTAATTAATAGAAAGCTTTAATGCTGCTGTGTTACCTTCTTCAGTTTTTGGAGCAGCAGTTTGCGCTGAACTAACAGTTGCTTCTGTCTTTTTTTGCTGTTCCGGGTTGTCAACTAATACTGTTCCGCTGAATGCGGCAGTACTCTGTTGGCTTGTTGCAGCCTGCGACACTCCGTTTACAGCGGCCTTGTCTTTATGAATAAAATTCAGGTACAAGGCAAAGAACAAAAGGTTGAAGGCAAAGAAATTGGCGATTTTGCGGACACGTCTTTTCATAATACTGGATTTATTGGATTTTTAAAAACTTGGTTTCTCTGATATCTGTAGCTAAGATATAATGGCTGGTTTCTAAGTGCAAATACTTGCATAGGGAAATTAATAAAATCAGGCACAAGTACGCAGGGCAGATTCGTAAAACTACGAGAAAGCTATTTCCTCATCTCTTCCAATTGTTTCTGCAACATAAACATCTCATCCCTCAACCTCGCTGCTTCCATAAAATCCAAATCCCTGGCCGCCTTTTCCATTTCCTTTCTGATCTTGCCAAGTGCTTTCTCCATCTGTGGAATGGTTTTGTATTCTGCCTGTTCTTCTGCAGCTACTGTTAACATGTCTTCATCCGGGGCAATGGCATAAGGATTGGCCGGGTCATATCCTTTAATATCCAATACAGATGTTTGTGCAAATACTTCTTTGGCTGATTTGATAACGGTTCTTGGCGTAATGCTATACTCAATATTAAAGGCAATTTGTTTTTCCCGGCGACGGTTGGTTTCATTG
Source organism: Chitinophagaceae bacterium (assembly GCA_031422725.1). GTDB lineage: Bacteria > Bacteroidota > Bacteroidia > Chitinophagales > Chitinophagaceae > JJ008. The sequence continues at coordinate 8,240 of JANPMI010000188.1, forward strand.
ATTGTTTTTTGCATACTGTCTGTCATCTTATCAGCATAGAAAATAACGAGGCCGTTCACATTACGGGCGGCACGGCCTGCTGTTTGCGTTAATGATTTTTCGTTGCGGAGAAAACCTTCTTTGTCTGCATCAAGAATTGCTACTAATGAAACTTCAGGTAAGTCCAATCCTTCCCGCAGCAGGTTCACTCCTACCAGCACATCAATTTTTCCCAATCGTAATTCCCGGAGTATTTCTATTCTGTCTAATGTATGAACTTCGCTGTGGATATATTTTGATTTCACATTGATTCGGTGCAGGTATTTATCCATTTCTTCCGCCATTCGCTTGGTCAGGGTGGTTACCAATATCCGGTCACCCATTTTTATTCTTTTATCAATTTCATCTAATAAATCATCAATCTGGTTTACTGAAGGACGAATTTCAATAGGCGGCTCCAATAAACCAGTCGGCCTCACTACCTGTTCCACTACAATGCCCTCCGATTTTTCCAGTTCATAATTATCCGGTGTAGCAGAAACAAAAATGGTCTGATTGGTCAGCGATTCAAACTCATGAAAATTCAACGGACGGTTATCTAATGCAGAAGGAAGCCGGAAACCATAATCAACCAACACTAATTTCCTGCTTCTGTCTCCGCCATACATACCACTTACCTGCGGAATGGTCTGATGGCTTTCATCTATTATCGTTATATAGTCTTTTGGAAAATAATCTAATAAACAGAACGGTCTTGTGCCGGGTTTTCTTCTGTCAAAAAACCGGGAATAGTTCTCAATGCCGTTACAATAACCTAACTCCCTTATCATTTCAATATCGTAGTTCACCCTTTCTGTCAATCGCTGTGCTTCAATATATTTTCCTTCTTTCTTGAAATACTCTGCCTGTGCGGTCATTTCATCCTGCATTTCATACAGAACCTGTTGCAGGATATCTTTTGGCGCCACATACAAATTAGCAGGAAAGATGGCAGCGTTTTCCATCAGACCAATCCGTTTGCTGGTCACCACATCAATACTTTCTATTTCTTCTATCTCATCTCCAAAGAAAGTAATGCGGTAACCGTAATCAACATAAGGAAGATTAATGTCAACCGTATCACCTTTCACCCGGAACGTACCACGGTTAAATTCTAACGTAGTTCTGTTGTAGGTGGAATTAACCAATGAATGAAGAAAGGCCTGCCGGGAAATAGTTTGCCCTTTATTAATACGGATGATGCCATTTTCATAATCGGTAGGATTACCCATACCATAAATACAACTGACACTTGCCACCACAATAATATCCCGCCGGCCACTCAATAAACTTGATGTTGCTCTCAGGCGAAGCTTATCTAATTCATCATTAATGCTCAGGTCTTTTTCTATATACACATCGCTTACGGGCATATAAGCTTCCGGCTGGTAGTAATCATAATAAGAAACAAAGTACTCAACAGCATTTTCCGGAAAGAACTGGCGGAACTCTCCATATAATTGCGCCACCAGTGTTTTGTTATGGGTGAGTACCAATACCGGCCGTTGCACATTTTGAATTACATTGGCGATGGTAAATGTTTTACCACTTCCCGTCACTCCTAATAAAGTTTGGTATCTTTCTCCATGCTGCACTCCTTCCGTCAGTTGGCGGATAGCATCCGGCTGATCACCGGCGGGAGGAAAGGGAGAATAAAGATTGAATGCCATATTAAAAACTACCTGCGACAGGCTGACCTGCAATTTAGCAAATACCCCGCTAAAGGATGCAGCGCAATGGCTGTAATAATCATCTTTATCCGGCTGATTTTCCGCTGAAATAAATGAACCGTCTGCCGGAGAGATAATTACCTAATTTACCCCCAAAATTGCCACATGAAGAAATTCTTTTTTGCCCCTCTTGTTTTTTTGCTTTCGGCTTTTCATCTGGCTGCCCAGAAAATTGATTCAGCACTTGGTATAATAGCCACTCAATTTCAACCCGAGAAAGTATATATCCATTATGATAAGGATTATTATGTCGCCGGTGAAACCATCTGGTTCAAAGCATATTTATATAGTGATGGCAAGCCCAGTGGTACCAGTAATAATTTCTATGTCCAGCTTGCCGATAGTAAAGGAAATATCGTAAGCAGTAAAAAATACCCGGTATTCGGGGCTGTTGCTAAAGGAAATATTGATATACCCGATTCACTTCCGCAGGGGAATTATTATATAAGAGCATTAACCCCCGATATGCTGAATTATGAGGAAGCATTTGTTTATAAAAAAAATATATTCATTTTCAAACCCGTTGCTTCAGCCGCAAAAGAAACAGCACCTCCTCAAAATGTATCAGTAAATTTTTTTCCCGAAAGCGGTCATTTGGTTGATGGTATTTTAACTGTAGTTGGTTTTAAGGCAACTGATCAATGGGGAACACCGGTGGAAGTCAACGGCCTTATCCGCACAGAAGACGGAACCACCATAGCATCATTTAAAACGTATCATGACGGTATTGGCAAAGTACAGTTTAAACCTCAAGCCGGAAAAAAATACCTGGCAGAAGTGGAAACAGCAGCAGGACAAAGAAGCTACTCTCTTCCGGAAGTAAGGCCGTCAGGCATTAATCTGAAAGTGCAGGATGAAAAGGGAGGAAAGAAATTTCAGTTATCAAGAAGTGAAAAAGATAAAACAACGTTTGAAAGTTTGTGGGTAGTGGCAGTAATTAATAATCAGGTGATCTATGAAAACGAAATCACTTTTGAAGACTATCCTTCTGTGATAGGGCATCTGGTAACTGACAGTCTTCCCTCGGGGATACTGTATTTAACCGTATTCGATAAGAACCGGATGCCGCTGGCAGAACGCCTCACTTTTGTTGACAATGGAGAATACAGAACAGGTGCTGATATTGCTGTTGTAAAAGCAGGTAGCGGAAAAAGGGCTGAAAATATTTTTGAACTTGTTTTCCCTGAAGCTGTTCAACGGAGTTGTTCTGTTTCAATTGTTGACTTACCAGGTACTGGTTTTGGTGATGATGATAACATCTATTCCCGGTTTCTCCTCACCAGCGATCTGAAAGGCTATATCTATAATCCCGCCTGGTATTTTGGAAACAGGAATGATACCACCCGGCAGGCATTGGACAATCTTATGTTGACCCATGGATGGAGCCGGTTTAACTGGGCAAAAATTCTGGCCAATACTTTTCCGGTAAAAATGTTTAAGGATCAGCATTTAATTTCCCTGGCAGGAAAAATAATGGATGAAAAAGGAAAAGAAACAATGTCAAACGGGATGCTGAATATTTACCTGGAAGCAGAAGATTCTATACCACAAAATTTTGAGATACCTGTTAATGGGAATGGTTTTTTTGCAATGGATTCTGTGGCGTTTAGCGGCAAAGCAAAACTCTTTTATGCCTACACTGATAACCAGGGAAAAGCCAAACCAGCGAAAGTATATCTTGACGAAAATTTATCAGAAAAAAATATTGAAAAACTACTATCAGGTATTGCAGAAAATGTCATTTTAAAAAATCCTGCTGGTTTAGCAAACAAAGAAGAGGTTAATAGCCGCTACAGGAATGTGCAAACCAGGCTCGATGAAGTGAAAGAGCTTGAAAAAGTGGTGGTGCAGGCAAAGTCTGGCAAGAAGCCGATTGATATTGTCAATGAGAAATACACAAAGGGAGTCTTCAGAACACCCGGGAAAGTCAATCTTGATAATATTAATGAACCGGCCAATGACCGGTCAATGAATGTGGTTGACTATATCAAGAATAGAATTCAGCAGCTGGAGTTGCAGGGGGGACAGTTTGTCAATAGAAAAAATATGAGCCTGATGACCGGCCAAAAATGGCTGGTTGGTATTTTCCTCAATGAAGTGCCAACGGATATTAATCAATTAAGAATCCTGCGGGCCGATGATATTGCTCTCGTAAAATTTTATGAAGCCGGTTTTGTGGGAGTGGGAAGCGGCTCTCCGGGAGGTGCTTTGGCGGTTTACACAAAAGAAAAATTTATTGAAGATAAACCTGATAAACTGGAGTATGTACAATATAACGGGTATTCAATAACGAAAGAATTTTATAATCCCGACTACAATGTACCGGAAGCCAGGCACTCTCTTGCTGATAACAGAACTACTTTGTACTGGAATCCCAATGTATATACCGATACAGAAACAAAGTCGGTAAGGCTGAATTTCTACAATAATGATTTCAGCAAAAAATTTAAAGTGATTGCAGAAGGGTTTGATGCCAACGGGAAATTAATACATGTAGAAAGAATAATTGAAAACTAAAGAGGTTCATAAACACAAAGCCCGGATAACCCGGGCTTTGTGCAGTTTAGCCTTTATGGAAAAGAATTTTAATTAAAACTCGCCGACACAGTGATGGTTGGTTTTTCAGCTACTTTACCTGCATCAATAGCCTGACCGCTAATACCGTAGTCATTTAGTTTGATGGAGAAAGAGGAGGAGGCAGTAACAGCTCCTCCTTTCACAACAATAACGGCCGGTGTGGATATTACTTTAGAAACACCTTTTACAGTTAGATTTCCCGATATTTTTACATTGTAAGTACCGTCTTTATCAAATTTTACCTTACTGATTTTATCAACTTTACCGGTAAATGAAAATTTTGGAAACTCGCCGGAATTAAGCCATTTCTCTCCATTGAAGTGGTCCTGAATCATTGGATTAGTAAAAGAAAAATTATTTACAGCGGCTTCAAATAATAATGCCCCTGTTGTTTTGTCGAATGAAGCTATCACCGTTTTGTTTTCTGCTTTAGGTAAAGCATCTTTTGGCGTCGTAGCATCAAAAGTTACCACAGCAGAAGTGGTTGTTGCTTTTTGTGCTATGGCATTTCCGGTAATGGCCACTAAAGAAAGAAATAGAATTGTTTTTTTCATTTGTATTTGTTTTTATTTTTTATTTAAAATTGCTCTTTTAAAGCTGATAGATGTTGTTCCGAGTATTTCGCTGAAAATACTGCCACTGCAAACACCTTTAAGCGACACTTCATCCCCTGCTTTTATATTCTTTATTACAGATAGTTCACTTTTTTCTAAAGAAAAGATTGCATAGGAACCGGTGCTGTCTGCAAACTTAATGGTGCTGGTTGAATCTGCGGCTGTTTCTACAGAAGACGCAGCGCCATTCACCACAAGTACTTTGTTAAGATATTTCTTATTTGCAGCGGTATCATTTAAACTGAACTCTTTAATCAGTTCCGATGAACTGATAGTGTAATCAATATTGACCTCGCCGGTATTTGTATGCGTCTCCTTTTCCAGGTATTTTTCAATAAACAGGAAGCTGGCAAGTGCAAAAACCGGGCCTGCCAGCAACCAGCCTGCTTTTTTTAACGAGCCTGAAGCCGGCACAGAAAAAATAAATCCAATGGCAGCCAGTCCATGCAAAACTATCCCCGGTTTCAGCATGGAGAAAACACTTTTGCCAACACCCAGGCTCAATAATGTTTTTGTAAAAAGTATAAAAACTGTAATTAACGCAAGGGAAAGGGTGCCTGCAATAAAAACAAATAAGGCTGATTTTTTCTTTAGCAGCAGTAAGGCTACTGCCAGTACAATAAGTACAGGAATCAACCAGAAAACCAGCAGGGAAAAATTGTATTGAGGAAAAGGATTGCCTAAGCCAAATTTTGATTCGGCTGTTGCAAAAAAATCACGGGCAGGCATTGCATAACCGCTGACGGCATTCCCTTCCCAGGCCACCCAGGGAAGAAAAAAGGAAATAAGCATAACAACCCCAAAAGCCAGGTGAAGCCATTTGTTATTGCCGTTATTTTTGATCACCTGGTTCATTGCTATCTAAACGATTAATTTCTTTTATGGGTTGGATGGTGCAGAACAAATATACAATGTTTAAACATTGAATAATGTTATCGGTGTAAAATATTTGTGAAGAAAACAAAAACCCTCCCGTTTTACGGGGAGGGTGTACAAGCTAACCCAGCTTTAAATCGTTCAGTGCAAATCAATTAAGACGCCTGCATCTCTTTTATTTTTTCTCTTATTTTGGCTTCAATTTCTTTGGCCAGTTCAGGATTGTCCACCATCAGTTGTTTTACCGCATCACGGCCCTGCCCCAGTTTATCATTATTATAGCTGTACCAGGATCCGCTTTTCTGAACGATACCCAGCTCGGTGCCCATGTCAACAATTTCACCGGTTTTGGAAATACCTTCTCCAAAGATGATGTCGAATTCAGCAGCCCTAAATGGAGGTGCCACTTTATTCTTTACCACTTTCACTTTTACATGGTTGCCGATGGCTTCATCACCATCTTTTACCTGCGCCTGACGGCGGATATCTAAACGAACGGAGGCATAGAATTTTAAAGCATTACCACCCGTAGTTACTTCCGGGTTGCCAAACATTACTCCTATTTTCTCCCGAAGCTGGTTGATGAAAATGCAAATGGTATTTGTTTTAGAAATCGTAGCAGTAAGTTTTCGCAGCGCCTGGCTCATCAGTCTTGCATGTAATCCCATTTTACTGTCACCCATTTCTCCTTCCAGCTCACTTTTTGGAACCAGTGCCGCCACAGAGTCAATCACCACTACATCCAGGGCACCAGAAAGTATTAACCGGTCAGCTATTTCAAGGGCCTGCTCGCCATAGTCTGGTTGAGATATTAAAAGATTGTCAACATCAACGCCGAGTTTTTTTGCATAGGTGCTGTCAAAAGCATGTTCAGCATCTATAAAGGCACACATGCCGCCTTTCTTTTGTGCTTCTGCTATTACATGGATGGCCAGGGTTGTTTTACCGGAAGACTCGGGACCGTATATTTCAACTACCCGTCCTCTTGGCAAGCCGCCAATGCCGAGTGCCACATCCAGCCCGATAGAACCGGTAGAAATAACTTCCTGCAATTGCTCAGCCTTATCGCCCATCATCATCACACTGCCTTTGCCGTAGTCCTTCTCAATCTTATCCATGGTAAGCTTGAGAGCTTTAAACTTTTCGCTATTAGTGTTTGCTGTGTCGGTTGTTTTTTCTGATTTTGCCATGGGTTAAAGTTATGTTTTTGCGTATTGTAAGCTAAAATATCTTAGCCACAGCGAAACTAAATGATTTAGTAAATAAAAACTAATATTTTGGGGATTATTTTTTCTTGTCTGCCAAAGCCCCGGCGAAGACGGATGAAACCATTAATAAACATACTGCTACCTGTAGCACGGTATTGATGAAACGGCATAATAATGATACCTTATCCAAAATTTAATTACTGGTCATGCGGATTTATCTTTTTTTAGTCTTTTTTGTTTTGGCGGGCAATACAATTGCCCGGGGGCAACAACCAAAGCTTATGTTGCCCGTCGGGCATAATGAATTAATAAAGTCGGTTGGTTTCAGTCCCGACGGAAAAAAAATTGTAACAGCCTCTTTTGACAATACCGCCAAAATATGGGATGACCAAACCGGGTTATTATTAGGGAATTTGAAGCATCATAAGGAGCCGGTCAATACTGTTGCTTTCAGCCCTGACGGGAAAAAAATCATGACTGGTTCCGATGATGGTACGGCTATACTCTGGGAAACTGTTTCGGGGAAAATGATAAGAATACTGAACCCCGGTTCAGGCTCTGTAAACTTTGCCCGGTTTAGCCCCGACGGAAAAAAGGTATCGTTATGCACCGCTGCCGGTGCGCTGGAAACAATAGAGGACTTCATGGCGTTGGAGGAGTTGAGAACAGGCATCACTTACCAGCCTGCTTTTTCTAAAATCACTATATGGGATGTGAATTCCGGCAAAAAACAATGCGAATTGAACGGTGATGCTTTAAGTGTGTTCGCTCCGGAATTTAGCCCGGATAATAAACGGGTTGTTTCACCTGCGCCCGACTCCACGGCTATAGTATGGGATGCAATTACCGGTAAGCAACTAGTAATACTAAAAGGACATACCAACCTGGTGCTGAATGCCCGATTCAGCCCGGATGGGAAAAAAATAATTACTGCCTCCTGGGATAAAACTGCAAAGATCTGGAATGTAGCAACAGGACAACTATTAATCACTTTGTCAGGTCATTCAGCTTATGTAAGTTCAGCTGTTTTTAGCCCGGATGGCGAAAGAATTGTTACAGCATCTTCTGATGGCAGTTCAAAAACCTGGGATGCTGAGACCGGAAGGTTGCTGAGCAACTTTTCAACAGGAGCTGATTTATTTTACTTCGCTTGTTTCAGCCCCGATAATAAAAAAGCAATAGCCGTATCTTTTAATGGCCCTCCCCGGTTATGGGATCCACTCACCGGCAAACCAATTGCCGATTTCCCTCATGAAGGGGAGTTAAGCACCGAAAACCTCTATGTAAGCATTCCCGGTTTCAGTCCAGATGGAAAAAAGTTAGTGACACTTGCTGATATGAAAACAGTAAGTGTATGGAATACGGCAACAGGCAATAGGCAGGTTGTTTTAAAAGGACGTACAAAGGAATTTCATTCCGCCGGATACAGTAATGACGGGAAAAAAATTATTACTGCCTGTTTTGACAGTACGGCTAAAATATGGGATGCCGGTACTATGACGCTTCAGGTAAACCTGAAAGGGCACACTGGAATTGTTTATGACGCACAATTCAGTTCCGATGGAAAAAAAGCTTTGACAGCCTCTTATGACAGTACCTGTATTATCTGGGATGCAATGACCGGAAATAAATTAATGGTCCTGAAGGGTCATGATGACATTCTCCGTTCTGCTTGTTTCAGCCCTGATGGGAAAAAAATTGTGACGGCCTCATGGGATTATACTGCTGCAGTTTGGGACGCTGCTACCGGTAAAAGGATGAATGTACTTAAAGGTCATAATGGCTTTGTGCAAAGGGCAGTGTTCAGTCCTGACGGAAAAAGTATTATTACAGCATCTGACGATGCAAAAGTGTATCGCTGGAACGCAGTCACAGCTGAAATTGAGGACAGTCTGTTAATGAATGATTACACTAGTTCTGCTGAGTACAGTCCCGATGGTAAAAAGCTCATAACAGCATATTCACATGATGATATGAGTGTGGTAACGGTATGGACCCTGCCATCCAGAAAAAAACTTTTTGACTTAAAAGGAAATGACGGAAGCAAATACCTGAACGGTGAAATATATTTTGCCGGGTTCAGCCCGGACGGAAAAAAAATAGTTACAGCATCTGCGGACCATACGGCGAAAATCTGGAATGCATTTTCAGGCAAACCAATGTACACCCTGAAAGGACATGAACTGGATGTTGTTTCAGCAAGCTTTAGCCCAGACAATAAAAAACTTATTACAACCTCATGGGATAATACCATCAGGATATGGGATATACAAAAGGGAAAATTATTGAATACCTTACTTGCTGTTAATGAAAATGATTACCTGAGCCAGTCCCCCTCCGGCTATTACCAGGCCACAAGACCAGCTGCACGGCTTCTTTATTATGTAAACAAAAATTTACAGGTTATTAGCTTCGAACAACTCGACGTTAAGTACAACCGCCCCGACAAAGTGCTCGAAGCAATCGGCAACACAGACACAGCTTTAATAAAAAGTTATCGCAAAGCCTGGGGAAAAAGAATAAAAAAACTGGGCATTGATACAACAGCCTTCAGAGACGGCTACAGTGTACCCGAGTCAGATTTTGCAAACAGAGATGCTATTGAGTATGAACAAAAAACCGGAACATTAAAACTTGTTATCAAAGGACTTGACAGCACCTACAAACTTGACCGCTTTAATGTGTGGGCGAATGAGGCACCTATATTCGGGCAGAGAGGAATCAATATTCGTAAGAGAAACAAAAATGATTTTGATACAACGATTACAATAAAGCTTTCTCAGGGAGAAAACAGAATAGAAACTTCCATCGCCAATGTAAATGGCACCGAAAGCTACCGGATGCCTTTAATAGTAAACTATACACCTGCAGTCAAACAAAAAGAAATGATCCGGTTTATCGGCATCGGGATAGATCAGTTTGCCGATAATCAATACAATCTTCAGTATAGTGCTAAAGACATCCGGGATTTGGCAGCAAAGCTGAAGGAAAAATATGGGAACGATATTATCATTGATACTTTGTTCAATGAAAATGTAACCGTCAGAAATGTAAAAGCATTAAAACAAAAGCTGCAGCAAACAACGGAGAATGATAAAGTGATTATTGCCTACTCCGGCCATGGAATGTTAAGTAAAGAGTATGACTATTATCTTTCTACCTATTCCGTCAATTTTGAAAAGCCGGAGCAAAACGGGTTGCCCTACGATGAACTGGAAAATTTATTAGACAGCATACCTGCCCGCAAAAAACTGATGCTGATAGATGCCTGCCACAGCGGTGAAGTGGATAAAGATGATCTTGTTACACTTAACGCTTCTTCTGACTCTTTAATAAAAGGATTAAAACCGGTTGCCTATAAGAAAGAAGGACATCTGGGTTTGAAAAACAGTTTTGAATTAATGCAAAGCCTGTTTGTGAATGTAGGGAAAAGCACCGGCGCAACAATAATCTCAGCAGCAGCCGGAACTCAGTTTGCTTTGGAGAGAAATGATTTAAAGAACGGAGTGTTCACTTATTCCATTTTGGAAGCCATGAATACATACTCCACCTTGAAAATAAGTGAATTGAAAAAAATCGTCGGCGAAAGAGTGGAACAACTTACTAAAGGATTGCAAAAACCTACTTCCAGAAATGAAACGATTGCTGTAGAT
>JANPMI010000189.1:0-2944 GCA_031422725.1 Chitinophagaceae bacterium
CCCATCATCAATACGATTAAAAACGGCACTTGTCTTTTCGTATATCACCCGTCTTATATTGACAGATCAGCAGTTTTGAACTAAGCAGGTTTTGTTTAAAACTCATCGGTATCTCCATCGGCCAATCTTTATCTTTGAGGGTTAATAAATTATTATGCTCAGGATTGGGGTTTTCGGTGTTGGACATTTAGGCAAATTTCATCTGAATAACTGGAAAGAGATTCCTGGTGTGGAAGTAGTCGGCTTTTATGATCCTGATGATGATACCGCAAAAGAAGTGTCTGAGAAATACCAGTTACCCCGTTTCCTGGATGCAGACACATTAATAAATGCCTGTGATGCCATTGATGTGGTAGCCCCCACCAATTACCATTTTGAATGCTGTGAAAAAGCCATTAAAAAAGGTAAACATGTTTTTGTAGAAAAACCGCTGGCCAATACAATGGATGAAGCGAGGCAATTAGTGAAACTGGCTGAAGAATCCGGAATAAAATTCCAGGTAGGCCATGTAGAAAGATTCAATCCAGCTTTTCTCGCCATCAAAGACATGCAGCTAAACCCGATGTTTATTGAAGTACACAGACTGGCGCAGTTCAATCCGAGAGGAACAGAAGTGAGTGTAATACTGGACCTGATGATTCATGATATTGATATTATTTTAAGCATTGTAAAAAGTGATGTAAAAACAATTTCCGCAAGCGGTGTAGGTGTGATGACAGAGACACCGGATATTGCCAACGTCCGGATTGAATTTCATAATGGATGTGTGGCCAACCTGACGAGCAGCCGTATTTCCATGAAAAAAATGCGGAAGATCAGGCTGTTTCAAAAAGATTCTTATATCGGTATTGATTTCCTGAATAAGAAAACAGAAATCATCAAATTGAAAGAAGCCCATGACTCCAATGTTTTTGCTTTTGACATTGAAACTCCCACCGGTAAAAAAACGATTGCCATGGCAAACCCGGTAGTGCCGGAAGTGAATGCAATAAAAGAAGAACTGCTTGCATTTAAAAATGCTATTGAAAAAAATACAAAAACGGTGGTGTCTGAAATAGACGGGCTGATGGCTATGGATGTGGCCCACCAGATATTGGAGAAGATCAGCAATAATGTTATTACACATTGATGAAATCCGGCAAACAAATATCCATTACCTGGTATGCCGTCATTGATTTCCTTACGGCTGCACTGGCATGGGCTTGTTTCTTTTTTCTACGAAGGTGGATACTGCATCAACCCGTTACTGATAACGGGAAATTACAAACAGATACAAATTTCTGGCTGGGCATCACTCTTATTCCCGTTGGCTGGCTGATATTATACAGCCTTGTTGGTACCTACCGGCATTTGTATAAAAAATCAAGACTGTTTGAATTTACCAGCACTTTTGTCTGTAGTCTTATTGGTTGCATTGTTTTGTTTTTTGTCTTCCTGCTGGATGATATAAGCAGGGGGCATTCTTATTACTATATTGCTTTTCTGTGCTTGTTTTTTGTTCATTTCATTTTTACTTTTTGGGGACGCTGGTTGATATTGAATAAAGTAAAACGCCAACTGCTGCAGGGGAAAGTATTCTTCAATACCCTGATGGCAGGCAGCCAGGAGAATGCTATCCGTATTTATAAAGAGACAGAAAAAAGCCTGCATGATGGTGGCTACCGGTACGCCGGTTTTGTTACCCCTGACAATAATGGCAAAAATGGAATTCATAAACTCCTTCCCAAACTCGGTTCGGTGGATGAATTGGAAGCAATAATTGATTCCCATAATATTCAACTCGTAGTGCTTGCCATGGAAAAGACCGAGCAGCCTTTACTCGAAAACATTATCAACCGCCTGAGCGAAAAAGATGTGGAAATAAAAATTCAACCCAACACATTAGATATTCTCTCTGGTTCCGTAAAGACAAGCAATGTGATGGGTGCAGCGCTGATTGATCTGCAAACCGGCCTGATGCCGGAATGGCAACAAAACATAAAGCGGCTGGTTGATATCTCAGTGGCTGTGTTTAGTATGTTGTTGCTTTCACCTTTAATAGTATATGTTGCTTTAAAAGTGAGACTTTCTTCTAAAGGCCCGGTTTTTTTCTCACAGGAAAGAGTTGGCTATAAAGGAAAGCCTTTCAGGATGTATAAATTCAGGTCAATGGTAAATGATGCGGAAAAAGACGGCCCCGCCCTGTCTTCCGCCAATGATACCCGCATTACAAAATGGGGAAAAACAATGCGTAAATGGAGATTGGATGAATTGCCGCAGCTATGGAATATTCTTGTTGGTGAAATGAGCCTCGTAGGGCCAAGACCAGAACGGCGTTTCTATATTGACCAGGTTATTTCCCATTCTCCTTTTTACAAATACCTGCTGAAAGTAAAGCCCGGTCTCACAAGCTGGGGCATGGTGCAGTTTGGCTATGCAGAAAATGTGGAGGAAATGGTGGAACGCAGCAAATTTGATCTGCTGTATATTGAAAATATTTCGCTGGCCCTTGATTTCAAAATCATGATTCATACGTTGCGGATCATCTTTAAGGGAAAAGGCAAATGAGTCAGTCAGCAGTCTGCAGTTCGCAGTTGGCAATTAATCTTTATTTTTGATAAACTATATCCCCTTGAAAAAATTATTTCTACTTCTGATCACCAACTGTGTACTGCTTACTGCTTACTGCCAACTAAACTACTGGCAGCAACAGGTCAACTATACCATTGACGTTTCTCTAAATGACAAAGAACATACCCTCACCGGTTTTGAAAAAATTACTCCTACTTTCTGTTTCTCTCTGTCTTATGTTCGTTGCCAATTGCCAACCCGATAGCTATCGGGTGAATTACTGGCAACAACAAGTTAATTACAACATTGATATCTCCCTGAATGATAAAAGAGAATAAATTGATAACAGAGCCACTATCCGGATTATTACACAGCACATCTGACAATGCACTAA
>JANPMI010000190.1:0-3988 GCA_031422725.1 Chitinophagaceae bacterium
GTGTTGATAGTAGAACGGCTTACATCATACTTTTCTGCAAGCTGCCGGTAAGTGAATCCTTGTGTCAGGTATTCCAGAACGGCCTGTTTTTTAATGTCCATAAGTTTACTTTTTTGTGTAAACCTATTTCAGGACGAGACATGATAAAGTTAAATATTAAGAACTAAAGCTGGGCTTTATTCGTTAAGCCCCGAACCACAGTACAACAGAATTACCGCTGCTGATTGTTTCAATGTCCATCCCCACTATTGGCAATACCAATGTTGTGCGTTCGTTTATTTTCTCGCAATTATGATTGTGTGTACTTCTTCTGTGGCAATACTTTTTTTGAAATTTTTGTTAAGTATTTTAATTGCTTCAAAATTATTGGTAGTTAGTTCTTTTGTCAAATTGTCCAATGTGTGAAAATAAAAATATGTTCTGTCTCCACTACTCGCAGTTTGAAAACCTGATTTACTATATTCGCCTTCAACAAAACTGATGTATAAAATTCCTTTGCCGTTAAGTAAGTTACCACAGTCTTTAACCAATTTTGAACTGTCAAATTCTGATAAATAAGGTAAACAAAATCCACAAATAATGCCGTCAAACTTACTATGCAACTTGTCTATTTCTCTAGAGTCCATAACTTTAAAGTCTGCTGTTGGGTTATTTGCTTTTGCCAACTCAATCATATTTGGCGAAATGTCAATTCCTTCAACTCTAAAATCTGGTCTTTTGTTAAGTAGATATTTTGTGATATTTCCTGGTCCACACCCAATTTCTAAAATTGTCGCATTTTCTATATTTACGTCCTCGCAAAATGTGTCATAGGTGTCATCATACAAGTCCAAATCCATAAACTTGTCTTGATAAAGTTTTGCTACTTTATTCCAAGTGTCAAATGTTTCCTGATATGTGTCCACTATGAGATTTTTTTAAATGACGCACAACAGTTGTATTACCGTCATTGCTGTATTAAAAGTAATTGATTTTCATAAGAGTTTTATGCCAGATGCTGCATAGGATTACCGGACGTACAAATGTGCCCCGCTGTTAGCGGGGTAAACTGTGCAAGGTACGATGATAGTAGTGATATAGCCGGACTAACAAATGCTTTGTTCCCCGGGATGACAGTCTTCGGCTTTGCTCCCGACAAAAAAAGCCCCTGCATAAGTACAGGGGCCTGGCAATTCATTATGTATTTCTTTATCCTTTCAATTTAGGTTTCACCGTGGTCGTTGGTTTTACCGTTGCGGGTTTTCTTTCACCTTTTAAAGTGGAAGCTAATTTAATGGCTTCGTAAGCATTTACAAGGCCGCCGGATTTGCTGAGTTCAGCCAGCAAAACCATATCACCCGTTTCCGGTGTTTTTACTTTTTCTTTAAGTTTGTTCGATGATTTTTCAATCACTGTTTTTACCTGTGCTGCACTAAGGTTAGGATAGTATTCTAAAATGAAAGCTGCCAAACCTGCTACTACCGGGGAAGCCATACTGGTGCCCTGTAAATTCTGATAGGTGTTGCCACCCGGAACGGTGGAATAAATTTTGACACCGGGTGCAAAGACATCTACTTCTTTTTTACCATAGTTAGAGAAGCTGGCAGTAACGCCACCTGATTTGGGATCGCCGCTGGCGCCAACCGTAATCCAATTGTTGGGCCGTTTGCCATCCAACAGGAGCGGAGTGGGATAGTTGAATGAAGTATCAATATTCTTTGCATCATTACCTGCTGCATGTACTAACAGCACACCTTTGCTTTCTGCATAACGTACCGCATCATCCACCCATTTTTTCTCGGGGGAAAAGCCTTTACCAAAACTCATATTAATAACCTGTGCACCATTATCCACCGCATAGCGGATGGAGAGGGCAATATCTTTATCATGTTCATCACCATCAGGTACTGCCCGCAGCATCATGATCTTTACATTATCAGCAATGCCATCCATGCCTGCACCATTTTTTCTGGAAGCGGCGATGATGCCTGATACATGGGTACCGTGGAGGGCCGATTTGTTACTGGCCATCACATCCGGGTTACCATAAAATTTATCATTGAAATCACTGTAATTATCTTTTACAATATTGGCCCTGTATTTTTCAGGTGCATTGCCGGAAGATTCTGCTTTTTTCTCTTCACCACTTACATAATCTCCAAAGCCTTCGAGAAATTCCTGGTTAGTGGTTTCTATCGCATCATTGCCGGACATTAAAGCGAATAAAGTATTTTTTGCTTTTTTTACTTCTGGGTCAGTGGGGTTAAAATCACCTAACTCTTTGCCGGTGTATTTTTCTTTGCCCATTGCTTTGCGGAGAATGCTGTCGCTTTTGAGGCAATTAGTAAAAGCCCTTTTCAGGAAGATGAGCTCCAGTCCGCTTGTTTTTGAATCACCACCGGCTATTTCTTTTTCGGAACGCTTCCACATGGCATATTGAAATGCTTCTTCCGGAGAAAGTGACTTAGGGTCAATTTCAATTCCTTCATATTTTAATTTCAGGTTATGATAAACCCGTGCAGCTTCATAAGAATCCTGCTCCACATTTCTTCCATCCCGGCCACCGATAAAGTTCCAGCCATAGACATCATCCACATATCCGTTTTTATCATCATCAATACCATTACCCGGAATTTCTTTCGGATTTTTCCAGAGTATTGATCTCAGGTCTTCATGGGTGGTATCAATACCGGAGTCAATAACGGCAACGATAACTGTTTTACTTTTTAATTTTTTTGTTTTGACAAACTCATAAGCTTTGTCAACACTGAGGCCATAGTAACCAGAGGTAGCTTTATCCATCATGTGCCAGCCCTTTGGTACATCATTCTGGGCAAACAGGGAGGAAGATATCAATCCAAGGATGGCAAGCAAAGGGGTACGTTTCATTAAACTATTCATGTATTTGATTTTATACTACAAAATTGGTGTAGGGGTAAAAATACTGATTACCATTCATACATTTTACATAAGAAAAGGCTCTAAACAGTAAATTTTTATCTTTTTTTTGACGGATGGCAAGGTAAATTGGTTGTTTAACCGGTATTGGTCAGACGGGGACCGTCAGACCAATACCGTCTGACCGGGCTATACATCAAATTTAATTCCCTGGGCCAGTGGTAATGAAGTGCTGTAATTAATGGTATTGGTTTGCCGGCGCATGTAAGCTTTCCAGGCATCACTGCCGCTTTCCCGGCCACCACCGGTTTCTTTTTCACCTCCAAAGGCACCGCCTATTTCTGCGCCTGATGTTCCAATGTTGACGTTGGCAATACCACAATCACTACCGGCATGAGAAAGGAATTGTTCGGCTTCCCGCAGGTTCAGCGTCATAATGGAAGAAGATAATCCCTGCGGTACTTCATTTTGTATGGCAATTGCTTCGTCAATCGTTTTATACTTTAATAAATAAAGAACAGGAGCAAAGGTTTCATGCTGCACAATTTTGAAACCGGGCTGAGCTTCGGCAATGCAGGGTTTTACATAACAGCCGCTTTCATAACCATCGCCGGTTAGTTCGCCACCCTCCACGATAAACTTTCCACCTTCTGCTTTGCATTTTTCAATAGCACCGAGGTACATTTTTACCGCATCTTTATCAATCAACGGGCCGACATGATTGTTTTGATCCAGGGGATCGCCGATACGGAGTTGATTATATGCGGTAACTAATTTGTTTTTTACTTTTTCATACATGTCTTCATGAATGATCAATCTTCTTGTAGAAGTGCAACGCTGACCAGCCGTACCCACTGCTCCAAACAAAGAACCGAGAATGGCAATATCAATATCAGCATTTTTTGAAATGATGATGGCATTGTTACCGCCTAATTCCAACAAAGCTCTTCCAAGTCTTGCGCCAACTGTTGCACCAACGGCTTTACCCATTCTGGTAGAACCAGTAGCAGAGATCAAAGGAATACTTGTATCTGCCGACATCCATTCGCCCACTTCACGGCCACCGATGATTAAACTGCAAACACCTTCGGGGATATTATTTTTTATAAAT
>JANPMI010000191.1:0-5216 GCA_031422725.1 Chitinophagaceae bacterium
CCGGTTATCAGTATCCAGCTGGAAAAGATCAATAGAATAAGTCTTATTATAATAAGTGTCTTTATTGTACCTGATAAAAGCATTCTTGGCCTCATTGGAAAAAACAGGGTCCACCTTATTCAGAATAAGCATTACATAATGAGGCTGGTCGGCAGCATAAGTATAAGGTGAATTTATTTTCGGAGGTTGCTTAACAGTTACCGTGTCTTTTGGTTGTGTATTATTGTTTACTATTGGCTGTGTCCTGGTTGTATCCCTTGAAGGTAATACGGTAGTCACTATTGGTTTGGCAGTTGCTGTATCACCCGTTGCTCTTGTAATAACCAAATTCCTGAGTTCTTCTTCAATTTGTTTTCTCCTGCTGAGCACATCCAGCAGGTTGATTGCTTTATTGGCAAGTGGTGTACCGGAGAACTGGGTAATAATAGAATTCAGCACATTCTTCGCTGTACTGTCATCTCTTTGTTTGATATAATACACTGCTTCAATATACAGTAATTGCGGTGTCCAGTAATTTTTTCCATATAAGCTGTCTGCTGCTTTCTTTTGTGCCACGGCCTGATCAAAATTTCCTTCAATAAACAAGTCATAAATTTTTTCGTAAGTGCTGGTAGCATCCGGGTTGGCAGATGTTGATAAAGGATTTTTCCCGGTAGTTACAATGGCGGTGAAATTGCTTGTGGGATATTTTTCACTCATCAGTTTTTTTACAGCAGCGGCTTTGGCAGTTTCACCATTTTTGGTGTAGCAGTAATAAAGGTTGAAGAGTACTTCATCCATTTTCTCAAATTGCGGGAAACGGCTGCGTAGTTGTTCTAAGGTTTCTGTACCAGCCCGGCAGTTCTCAATTTCCTGCACATATACTTTGCCAAGTGCAAATAAAGCTGCCTGGATAGAATCGTTTGATTGTTTTAGCTGTTCAGGTGTCAATGGCACATTAGCATACAGCCCATCATAAGTAATTTCATTACCGGGCTGGCTGTTGCCCTGTGTTGGATTTTTATTACCAGGTTGTTGTTGCTGATTACCTGCATTCTGACTCCCGGCAATAATGGTAGCACTCCTCCGCCAGTTATCTGTATTGGGCCGGTTGCCCCACCTGGTTTTAAAATCATTTTGCCCTCTTGTCCTGGAAGAAGCGTTATAAAAATACCATTCACCTTTTGTCTCATTGCCCGGGAAAAAATTAGAAGGCACCGGATTCGTAAAAGCAGAACCGGTAGTTAAAGGTCCTTCATCTTTCAGGCCTTGTGCCTTGCGTAACTGTTTGACAATTTTTTTAATAAAATTACGGCGTTCATCTTCAGGCATCAGCGCAATGCGCTGCAGGCTGTCCTGTCGTTCAATAATTTCCATATTAGTGGCCAATATTCCCAGCGATCTTTTACGGGCAGTTATTTCCTCCGGATTTTTTATGGACGGGTCATTCAAGTTTAAGCTGTCATAAAAATTATACGCCTGCCGGTATTGTTGTCTTGCAAAAGAAAGCTCGGCAAGTTGAAGAAAAGTCCGGTTACGCTGCGCTGGGTTATTGCTGGCAAACTGTGTACTTTTCAAAAGTAGCGGTATGGCTGCTTCCACATTATTTCCTTCCAGTTGCATTTGAGCGGCCATGTAATAAATGATGTCACGGTAATCCTGGTACTTATCCTGTTTAGCCATTCTGAGCAGGGTGGCTACATTTTTTTCAATCGTTTTTTCACCACCATCTTTATTTGTACGGATAGAAGAAAGCCGGGCATAAATATCCATAACAAGGTCAGTGGTGTGGTTGCTTACTTTGGCATAATATTTTTCAGCTTCTTTATACTGGCCGCTTTTTTCAAATAACTGTGCTGCCAGGTATTCCCATCTTGCTTTTTCCTGTTTGTTGGTAGCATTGTCCAATGCCTGAACGAGGTGTGCAGCTGCACTATCCCACATATTTTGCTTATAAAACCAATAGGCCTGCACTTCATGCAGATCATTGTGCAACCGTTTAGGAAAAACAGGATCGTTTCTTAGTGTAACGATCAAACTGGCGGCTTCAGCAAACTGATCCTGCGCCAGGAAATTTCTTATCTGCCAGATGAAGGCATCATTTCGGCTGGGTGGCTCAGAGAAAATCTTTTTAGTTAAACTCTTTTTTTCTTTGGTCGCAATGCTTAGGGCCGAATTGCCATCACGGCTGCTACCGATAGTTAAATAGTATCCGTCTTTTTCTTTAGGTGCAAAAGCATAATTGATAAACTGGAACATCAGGTAAGCAGAATCAAAATCCTTTTGCAGGTAAAATGATGCTCCCCAGAGAAGGTATAGATTATCCACCCAGTCATTGCGCAGATCATGCAAGGCAATACCGGTGGATGATTTATAGGTAACGGAATCTAACTGAATGGAATCCTGTGCCGTGGCATCTAAAGTGTAATTGTAAAAAGGGAGTAACAGGGAATAATCATCTGTAAAAGATGTTTTGGCCCTTTCTAATACTTCGTTCAGCTTGTTATTGGCATTGAAGTAATAATTGTAATGCGTAACTGTATTCTGAATGAACCGGGTAGGGAGCGAAAATTTTTTCGAGTCTGATTTTTCAGACCGCAGCACTCTTTCATCATACTCCTGAGGTTTTTTGATAACAATAGGAATTCCCAACTGGCTGAAGGCGGGAAGACTAACCTGGCAGAGGATAAGGAAAAGGGTGGCTGTAAGAGTATATCGGTTGGGTCGCATTTTCCGTCGCAATCTAAAGGCTTATTAACTGAAATTCAAATAATTTAGTATAAAAATAGGCCATTTTTTTGATCTGAATTTGATGAAAGGAGACTGGCAAAACCAAGCCCCATTGCTTACCTTTAATTCCTTAAATGTTGGTTATGGTAAAATTAGACGCCGGATCTACCCTGAAACGGCTGCGAAACCGCTACCGGCTGGTAGTGATGAATGATGATACTTATGAAGAGGTGGTCACATTTAAATTGTCCAGATTAAGCGTTTATGTAATGTTGAGCACCATTTTTGTGCTGCTGGTGGGATTAACAGTAGCCCTCATCGTTTTCACACCTTTGAAGTATTATATCCCCGGCGCCAGTACAGATTATAAATCGGCTATGGAATTACGGCAATTAAAATACCGGGTGGATGAAGCGGAAAAACAGAATGCCTATAAAGCACAATATATTGAAGGAATAAAAAAAGCCCTGGCAGGTAATGCTGCGGTCAGTCTTGATACAGTGAAATTAAATGTTCCTAAAACAGAAATATCCAACGACTAATCAATACACCTATGTTTAATACCAAAAACAAAACAGACATGCAACAACCAACAACCAATGGCAGTGGCGCTACCCTGATCGGTGCCGGCACTACGCTGAAAGGAGACATCAGCAGCAACACCGATCTGAGGATTGATGGAACCGTTATCGGCAACATCCATAGTGCTGCCAAAATAATTATTGGCAACAATGGAGTGGTAGAAGGTGATATTTCCGGCAACCAGGCGGATATCGTTGGAAAAGTTTCCGGCAATATCCGTGCAAAGGAGTTACTGCAACTGCGGGGCGAATCTGTGGTTAACGGAAATTTATTTGCCGGTAAACTACAGGTGGAACCAACCGCTACCTTTAACGGGCAGTGCCATATGGGTGCCAACATTGTGGACATAAAAAGCAATGAACAGCAGGCCGCCATCAAATAAAAATAACCGTGACTTAGTTCGTTATGCCAGTCTTGGTACACAAATGCTTGTGTCCATAGGACTGGCTGTTTTTATCGGGTTGAAGGCAGATAAATGGCTCCACACTTTACCATTGCTGGCCTGTGTCTTACCTTTGCTCACCCTGATCGGTATTTTTTACAAACTGATGCGGGAAACAAAACCACCGAAAGATGAAAAGTAGAAAGCCCTGGTTTCCTTTATTAATAATGTTCGTTTTTTTGAATGCTGGTTTTATTGCAGGTAAGAATTTTTTGAACGGTAAGGGAATAGATCATGAGGTATTGATTGTTGGTAACCTGGTTATATTTATTGCCACTGCCTTATCGTTTTATATTTCCCAAAAATCTCTCAGTTCAGCAAATCCCAACTCTTCTGTACGTTCATTATACGGCAGTTTTATGATTAAATTCTTTTTGATTGCCATTGCTGCATTTATCTACATAATGGTTGCAAAAAAGAATGTGAACAAACCAGCGTTGATAATTTGTATGGGACTGTACCTTGTTTACACTTTTTTAGAAGTGTCTTCGTTACAAAAGTTACTGAAACAAAAAAAGGCGGATACAGCCTTACAGAATCCATAGGCCTGGTCAGACCGGGACGGTCAGATCAGCGAGAAGAAAAAAGAATGCCTAAGAAAGAAGTTCCCATTGATCACCTGCAAAATTACCTGCCACCGGCTACCGGTGAAGCAGTAACTGCTTACCTGCAACAATACAAAGTGCATTTAACCATTGCGAAAGAACGAAAAAGTATTTTGGGTGATTATCGTCACCGCACCCATCACGCCAATCACCGCATCAGTATAAATGGCAACCTGAATAAATTTTCTTTTCTCATTACATTGCTGCATGAATTGGCCCACCTGCTGACTTTTGAGCAGCACAGCAATAAAGTAATGGCGCATGGGAAAGAGTGGAAAATGATTTTCGGCCAGTTGCTCAAACAGTTTTTGCAACACAAAATTTTTCCTGTTGATATTGAAAAGGAATTATTACAATCCTTAAAAAATCCTGCAGCAAGCAGTTGTGCCGAAGATGGATTGTTAAGAGTATTAAGAAAGTATGATAGTAAAGAAAGTCATCATCTGCTGGTAGAAGAAATTTCGCTGAATGCAATGTTTCGCTTAAAAGACGGCAGGGTTTTTAAAAAAGGGGAGAAGCTGAGAAAGAGATATAAATGCAAAGAAATTCAGACCGGGAAGTTTTATTTATTCAGTCCTGTTTATGAAGTGGAACTGGTTGCTGGTCGTTAGTTGCTGGTTCCAGTAACCAGAAACAAGAAATTAGAGTTCTTTCAGCATCCACAAACTGCAACCCGTATGTCCGCTGTTGCCCATTGGCCCTTTTAAATAAGCAAAGCCAAACTTTGCATACACTTTCAATGCCTGTTTCAGTTCCGGCATACTTTCCAGATAGACTTGTTTGTAACCAGCTTCTTTGGCAAAGGCAATACATTTTTCTATCAATGTTCTTCCCAGGTTTTTCCCTCTTGCCTGCGGCAGTAAATACATTTTTACCAG
>JANPMI010000192.1:0-6290 GCA_031422725.1 Chitinophagaceae bacterium
GCTTACGGCATCAACAGAAATTTATTGGACAGTTTGCATAAAGAAATCGTCATCATGCACCCCGGCCCGATAAACAGGGGAGTGGAAATAGACAGTGACGTGGCTGACTCTAAACAATCCATTATCTTGCAGCAGGTGGAAAATGGTGTGGCAGTGAGAATGGCGGTTTTATATTTATTATCTGGCAGAAATTAAAAAAGTACGAAATATAAAAATGAGTAGTGCGTTGCGTACTTTGAAGCTTTATCGTACTTCTAACTTCTAACCTCGTATTTGTTATGGCTCGTATTTGCTTATTTCCCGGAACATTCGACCCCGTTACACTCGGCCATGTAGATATTATCAACCGGGCATTACCACTGTTTGATAAAATTATTGTGGGCATTGGATTGAATACTTCAAAAGCTCCCATGTTTTCTCCTGATCAACGCTTAGAATGGATAAAGGAAATCTACCGGGATGAAGAAAGGGTAGAGGGTGCCGTTTATGAAGGACTGACGGTGAATTTTTGTAAAACAATCGGGGCACATTTTATTTTGCGGGGTATCCGCTATGTCAGCGACTTTGAATATGAAAAAACAATTGCTGATGCTAACCGTACATTAGATAAATCTATCGAAACGGTTTTTCTTACCGGCGAACCAAAATACACTTCTGTTGCCTCCACTATTGTCCGTGATATTATCCGTAACGGTGGCAATGCGGAACCTTTTTTGCCAACCGTTGTTGCCAAATCTTTCAACACTAATCAATCATAATGTCAATCTGGTTTAATAAAGAGTTATCAATTGAAGATTTAGGAGAAGTTGACAAGAATACCATGGATGGTTACATCGGTATTGAATGGACAGAGCTTGGAGATAATTTTTTGAAAGCCAGGATGCCCGTTGACCACCGTACGAAACAACCTTATGGGTTGTTGCATGGTGGTGCCTCCTGTGTGCTGGCAGAAACGATCGGCAGTGTGGCATCAGCCATGGTTATTGACAGAGGCCGTTTTCAATGTGTTGGTTTGGAAATAAATGCCAATCATGTGCACAGTGCCACGGCAGGGTTTGTAACAGGTATTGCCACTCCTTTGCATCTTGGTAAATCAACCCATGTGTGGGATATTAAGATTTATAATGACAATGAAAAGATGGTTTGTGTCAGCAGGCTTACGGTTGCCATCATAGAAAAAAGAGATTTTACAAGACCGAGGTCACTTTAATTATCAGCACAGCTTTTTAAACTCTTTTATCACATCAATTACAGAGGGGAAACATTCCGGAAAAAGTTTTTCCGCTTCTCTAATGGTTACCCATTTTATCTCCTGTATATCTTCTTCTGTCTGCGGTACTAATTTTTGGTCACCACCAACTTTCATAGTGTACCAGTGTGATTCTTTAAGAACAAACCTTGCACCTTCATGATAGGTATGATAAGTAATGGTCAGCGGAGCATTTAATTTTACTTTCTGCAAGCCGGTTTCTTCTTCTACTTCTCTTACAGCGCAATCTTCTAATTTTTCACCTTTGTCCAATTTCCCTTTTGGTAAATCCCACTTTCCCCTGCGGAAGATCATCAGTATTTCTTTTTTTTCGTTTTGTACTAATCCGCCTGCTGCTACAACAAGAGTAAACTTTTTATAAAAAGCTTTTTTTAATACAGAAAGATCCGGATGATAAAATACACCTGCATGTATTTTCTCCAATTCCATTTCATGTATCATTGATTTCACGGTATGTGAATCAAGTTCATCAATAAAAACAGCATCATCATGATGAATATAAGGTTGCAGCATTTCATCTACTTCATTGCAGAGGAAGAGAGGTTTGTTGTCGAAGTAGATTTTCAGATACATATAAGGCACAAGGTACAAGGTGCAGGGCACAAGAAACCCTAAATTCGAATATTTCCTTTACCCTCCAAGTTTAATAATAATCGCCGATAAAATTTTCCTGATTTGCTCACCTTCATTAATCAGTATTGCTTTTTCCTTTTCTAAATCTATATTTTCATAGGTAAGAATCAAATCAATCCATTTAATAGTCTCTTTAGCCGCCCGTCTTGAAATCTTTATTTTCATTTTCTCATCTGCTTTTCCCAAGTCATCGGATGCTTCTGTATAGTTGCACTTACCGAACCGCTGGAACGAATCACTTGCTTAATATATTCCTTGTTGATAATATCCCATTTTACCCGGGTACAAAAATCTCTTACGGCTTTTGCATAATTGTGAAACCTGTCTTCCAATTCTTTTGACATATCAAATAAAAGTAGGAAAATTTCTGCTGTAAGCACTTGTACCTTGTGCCCTGCACCTTGTACCTTCGTTGCATGACCGATGCAAAAGCCGTTGCCGAAAAACTCCTCCAGGTTAACGCCATAAAATTAAGTCCGGAACAACCCTTTACCTGGGCCAGCGGATGGAAGAGTCCTGTCTATTGTGACAACAGGAAAGTACTGTCCTTTCCTTTTATCAGGGACTTTATCAAATCTGAAATGTGCAATGTGATTTTTGAAAAATTTCCGGATGCTGAGTTGCTGGCAGGAGTAGCCACTGCGGGCATTGCCTGGGGAGCAATGGCAGCAGACCAGTTAAAATTGCCTTATGTGTATGTCCGCCCAAAACCCAAAGAGCATGGATTGGGAAACCAAGTAGAAGGATTTTATGAAACAGGACAGAAGGTTGTGGTGATAGAAGATCTTGTTTCCACCGGGAGAAGCAGCCTGCAGGTGGTGGATGTACTGAAGGAGCAGGGTCTGGAAGTAATTGGCATGGTATCTATCTTTACTTATGGTTTTGCTGTTGCAACGGAAGCATTCAGTAAAGCATCATTGACATATTATTCCCTTACTGATTATCCAACGCTGATTGAATCGGCTGTGCAAAAAGGAATTGTTTCTGCCGGTCAGCAGGATATTTTGTTAAAATGGCGGGATGATCCGGCTAATTGGAAAGGGGTGTCGTAATTTAGAAGCTGTCTCAAAAGGGTTGTCACCCTGAGTTTATCGAAGGGTTATTGAAGGCTATCAATTTGATTGTCAATATTTCGACAAACTCAATATGACAATCAAATTGATTTTTTGAGCGTCTCTACTTTTATAAATCAACTATTAATGAAACTATTTCTTATTACTTCTTCGGCACTTATCATTTCTCTTGCAGCTTTTTCCCAGGTAAAACCTGTCCGTATAGATACCATTAAAACACCACAGGCACTTTGTGAACCCTGTAAGATAAAAATTGAAAAATACCTGAAACAGTTTGATGGTATTTTAGAAA
The DNA here is from genome assembly GCA_031422725.1 of Chitinophagaceae bacterium. Taxonomy (GTDB): domain Bacteria; phylum Bacteroidota; class Bacteroidia; order Chitinophagales; family Chitinophagaceae; genus JJ008. The sequence continues at coordinate 3,269 of JANPMI010000192.1, forward strand.
TCAATGTTGTTATCCGTAAGGGGTTGACCAGGGTAAAGTATGTTACTGATCGTATCAATATAGAAGAAATAAAAACCGCTATTGCCAACTGCGGCTTTGATGCAGGTGATGTGCCTGCCGCACCTGATTTTTATAAAATGCTGCCTGCTTGTTGTAAAAAGCCGGAAGACGGGGGAATAAAACCGAAAACGAAAACGGTACCACCATCTCAATAATTTCATGCCACTGAAACACAGGGACACAGAATCATTTTTCAGCGTTTCAATGCCTTTGTGGCTATCATTTCAGCAACTCTCCCAAGTTTTCTTTCCCCTCATACCAGATAGGGTAGCGGATGAAGATGAGTCCTTTGCCGATGTTGGCTGAGCCTTGAATTTTTATCAATACTTCCTTATTCAGTAAGGCGGCAAGGGAATTTTTCAGCAATTGATTCATATCGGCCTTCAGTTTTACAGGTAGCCGGAAATCTGCCCTGGCGGGAATATGAATCAGGGTATCTATTGTAAAATGCCCCAATAATTTTTCATCAAGCCATACATCTCCTTCAGCTTCTTTCAATTTCACCCTGAATTTATTAGGATTGAAATACTCCAGGTCAAAGCTGAGGGTGGATTCTTTTAGCCCAAGCTGGCTTACCCGCATAGCTGAGATTTCTTTTAATTCCGGCTCTTTCACCGATCCGCAGGAAAAAAGCAGATAAGAAACCAGCACAGCCATAAAGAGGGCAGGGAGGGATTTTTTCATTTAATATTCTTAGTGCTGCAAAGTAGGGGAAAGGTGGTTTTTCAGAGGCAAAAAATTTTCAAAAAATTTGAATTTAGCACTAACCTGTTTAGTTTTCATCAAAAAAATAAATAAAAAAATTAAGCCAAACTAAAAGGTAATTGTTATTAGATTAAATGCATTCTTAATCAAATGTTTACAATCTTTGTTTAATTATAAATATTTGAATATTCTACATTATATTTATATTATTATACATATCATTTAGATGATTAAACAAAACAAAAATATTTCATATAATTAATTGAAAATCATTAAATAAAAACTATTTGTCGCTTTTTTGGTTTAGATACCAAGGCATATGCTGTTTTTCATAAAGGCATAGGTAGATTTTGAGATGCTTCTCGAAGCCGTAACGGCAGATTCGAACCAGTTTTTTATTCACCGATCTCTATTATTCACCTGATAATTTATGCCAAAGGTTGATGATAGTAGATGTACTAATTTCAGGAGGCTGTACACTTTTTATTCAGATTCAGGGGAAACGGCGTATTTTTTTACATTTATTTTAGTAGATTCGTCACCGCTTTCTATCACATTCAGGACTTGCACTTCATGAGAAAAATTTACCTTCTAAGTACTCTTGTACTTACCATTTTTATTGGACGTACTTCTTTTTCCCAGGACTTTTCAAATAAAGGGAAAGACTTTTGGGTTGCTTACGGCTACCATACAGTTATGGTGGGTGGAAATAGCCAGGATATGGTCTTATACTTTGCTACTGATCAGGTAACGAATATTACAATTACAATCCCTGCGGTAGGCTATACCCAAACTCTCACTTCTCCCGCAGGCAACAACGTACTCACATCAGCGGCTATTCCAAAAACCGGGGGGCAGGATTCCCGTTTACTTACTGAAGGAACATCTAATAACGGCATACATATTACCAGTGATAAACCAATGGTGGCTTATGCCCATATTTATAATCAAAGTGTATCCGGGGCTACCATTTTATATCCAACCAATACATTAGGAAGGGAATGTTATTCTGTTAACTATAAAAACTGGTCGAATGCTAATTTTGCCAATTGCTGGTTTTATGTGGCGGCAACAGATACGGGTACAACAACTATCAACATAACACCACAGGCTAATTTGACTGGTGTTGTTACTACCGGTGGATGGGTGGCAGGAACTACTTATACCGTTAACTTAACCCAGGGGCAAGTATATAATGTAATGGGAATTTTGACAGCGACAGGTAACCCAAATACCGGAGTTGATCTTACCGGTTCAAAAATTGAAAGCATTAATACGGGCAGTGGATGTAAAAAAATAGCCGTTTTTTCAGGTAGCGGAAGAATAAGTATTACCTGTAATAATAATAGCTCTTCTTCGGATAATTACATGGTGCAGGCAATGCCAAAAAATGCATGGGGGAAAAAATACCTGACGGCACAGGCAAATGGTAACCAGAGCAATAATATTTACAGGGTTTGTGTTTCAAACCGTGCAGCCATAGTTAGAATAAATGGTGTTATAACCGGGTTGCCCTTAATTAATAATTTTTATTATGAGATACCCGCAACCAACCAACCTCAGTTGATTGAATCAGATAGTGCAATTATGGTAGCACAATATTTTACTTCGCAAGGGGCATGTGGTAATGGCGGAACTCCGGGTGACCCGGAGGTAATTTACCTGAGTGCTGTGGAGCAGAGTATAAATAAAGTATTATGGAATGCAACTCCAAATTTTGCCATTACAGCCCACCATTTTAATATAGTAATACCTAACACCGGTACAGCCCTGAGTTCATTCAGATTAGACGGGGGAGCAGTTGGGGGATTTGTTACGCATCCCCAGGATCCGGGATATTCCTATCTCAGACAGATGGTATCACCGGGTTTTCATATAATACAATCCGATTCTGGTTTTAATGCCATTGCCTATGGGTTTGGTGGTGCAGAATCTTATGGATACAATGCCGGTACAAATATTAAAGACCTGTACCAGCAAATTGGTGTTCAAACTGAATATGGTATTGAACCAACTCCTTCTGTTTGTACAAGTTCACCATTTAAGTTTAAAGTATCGCTGCCTTATTGTGCGGATTCAATAAGATGGGATTTAAGCAACCTTCCGGGGCCACCCATACCTGCGATAATTACTATGATGTATTCGACATGCACCCCTGGTGCCGGGGGCCCTGATTCGACAACTGTTGTAAATGGCAGAACGATTTATTGGTATTCTTTGCCATCTTTTTATAATTTTTCTGTTGTTGGTGTTTTTC
>JANPMI010000193.1:0-2782 GCA_031422725.1 Chitinophagaceae bacterium
AGTTGCCAGTGCTATTTCAACAACAAGATGAACGGTACTGGAGCCTACCGCGAAATATTTCCACACCGGCCGCATCACGGCACTTATCTGCAAACCGAGAAATACCAGGAAGAGATTATAACCTATCAGCGTTGTTCCGAGGAAACGGGCCGGCGATTCTACAAATTTGGATAATATCTGTAATGATGAACCACCCTGGTTCTTTTTTATTTCAATGCTGAGCCGGTTAGCACTGTAAAAGGCCATTTCGATACCCGCAAAAAAACCCATCAGCAGCAAGGTGAGAATAAAAAATAATATTGTATTCCACTCGATCATGCGGTAAAGATACCGCCAAATGCTTTAAGGGGTTTTTGAGTTTAAGAATTCTCTTACCGCCTTTTCCGCTTCCTCACAAGCTCTTTCTAATTTATCGTTGATGATGATGTGGTCAAACTGCTGTTTAAAGGAAAGTTCATAAGATGCTTTAGCAAGCCGGGCCTGCAAAGATTCAGGAGTTTCGGTTCCTCTAGCTTTCAGCCGTCGTTCCAGTTCTTCCATAGAAGGAGGTTCTATAAACAAGGACAATGAACTGGAAGGATATTGTTGCTGTATATTAATACCGCCCTGTACATCCACATCCAGCAGCGGAGCTTTATGTTGCCGCCAGATTTGCTGCAACTCAGATTTTAAGGTGCCGTAATATTTTCCTTCATACACCATTTCCCATTCCACAAACTCCTTCTCTGCTATTTTATTTTTGAATTCATCAACAGAAATAAAATAATAATCCACCCGGTCTTTTTCATTATTGCGGGGCAGGCGGGTGGCAGCCGAAACAGAAAAAGCCAGCTGTCCGGGCATGGCCTTCAGCAAATGTCTCGTCACCGATGTTTTACCGGCGCCGGAAGGGGCAGCAATGATGATAAGTTTGTTAGTGGTGGCAGTCATTTTTAAAATGAGTTGCGTAAAAGTAAGCATTAATGGCTTTTATAAACAGGGGAAGGGCTACGCAGAAGCCCTATTCTTTTTTATATAATACCCAGGCATCATTAATGGTTGATTTTTTGTTGGCATGTAAAAACCGGTTAATGTTCCAGAGAATTTTTGACGAAAAGGCAACGGGTTTATATCCCAGGCTGTCCATCATCAAAAGGTTAGGCTTGATTTCATTAAAGGTGGTGGCGATATAAGTATCTTTTGCCGTTAAATAACGGAGCGAATCAGGAGTGGAAATTTTTTTCAGGTTGAGGTTCTTAACGCCATTCTGATAAAAAACCATAGGTACAGCACTCATCGTTTCAAACGGGGTGCGGTAAAGGCAATAAATGGTAACCGTTTTATCGTCAAATCTTTTTTTCAGGCTGCGGCCAAAATCAACCGTCTGTGCATAAGGAATAAAAGTGAAAAGCAACAGCAAAACCGTATTCACCACGATGGTTATTATTAATGCAGCTTTCATCAAACGGGCAATCCATTTTTTGCAGGTAGTATAATAATTAATCAGGGCGGGCAGGCTCCACCCAACTATTAATGGTAAGGCACTGAAAACAGGATAAAGAAAACGTTCTTCCTTATGCCCGATAATGCTGTGTCCGATGATGAACAGCAGTACGGTAATAAAAACAGGGTGGCGGAATTTTTTAAATAAAGTTTTTATACTGTAATAAAAAAGAATAACGCTGAAAGGCGGCGCTGTGATGACAGCTACCAGCAGCCCGATATATTTCAGAAAACTGGAAGTGCCGTATTCGGCTGCTTTGCCCTGTAAAATATTTGTCTGGAAATAACGGGCAGGTGTAAGCACCCATTCACCATAAAACCGGTAGTCTAAATATATATTGATTAAAAAAGCAACAAGGAACCCGGCGGCGAGGGGGAGCAACCGTTTATATTTTTTTTCAACCAGCAGCAGCCACAATCCAAAACCGGCAATAGCAAAACCTACCTGGAAGCGAAAATAAAAAGACAGGCACAAGAGGAAACCCACCAGCAATAAAAAAATGCCCGAAGGGTTTTTATTCCGTTTGGCATCATATAAAGCGATGGCGCCAAAAAAGAAAAGACCGGACAGCATTTCAGAACTGTACAAGGTCCGGGTGTAAGGAAATATCCAGGAAAAATTCAGGATCAGTAATACAGCGTATAAAATTTTTGGCGGCTCTTTTTTAAAATAATGAAAGGCAATCAAATTAAAAATGCAAAACATAACCAACCCCATGATGATCCGCAAAATGGTAAGCTGCAGGTACGGATCTTCAATACCGGCAAACACACAGGCTTTATAATAAGCAGAGAACATATACACCTGCAGGGTGGGCCTTATCTTGCTTTCCAGTTCAAAGGCATAGTGCGCCGCATTATCATTGCCAAGTTGGTAAGATGAAAATTCAACAATAGAAAAATGCTGGTCAAAATTGGAGAAGCCGATTGCTTGGATGCAGGTGATCAGCTGTATAATCAGCCCCAGCAACAAAATCCATTGCAGTCTGCGGTCTTTTCGTATTAGTTCCTTTGTTTCAGTAAACATGTTTCTCCAGTAAGGGATGCACAAAGAAAGAGGAAAAAATTAAAACAAAAGAAAGGTTTCCCAGCCCTTACAAACTTACACATGCCGAAGCCGTCCGTCTTCTTTTGGACGGCTTCGGCATGTAGGCCACAAAATGTGGGAAGGTAATTTTTTCAGGTTTAAGAATTCTTCGCACAACGAACAGTGATTTGTGCCTGTACCGGAATTTGAAAAACAATTGTTGAAAATATATTCATAACCTCAATAGAATTACAAATGATACAAACAAATACG
>JANPMI010000194.1:0-3075 GCA_031422725.1 Chitinophagaceae bacterium
TTCTTTGGTGTCTAACTTAGAAAATGTTCCCAGCAGCCTGTCCCAGATGGAAAACACCGCCCCATAATTAGTATCTGGATAAGGCATTGAGTTATATTTTAATTTCTCCCAATATGCACAAAGTACACCATCACTGGAAGCAGCCTTATACGGATACTAATTATGGGGCGGTGTTTTCCATCTGGGACAGGCTGCTGGGAACATTTTCTAAGTTAGACACCAAAGAAATCCGATATGGACTTGACCGCTATTATCCGGGTGAAAAAGATGAGGATGTGATCAGCCTTTTAAAAAAACCTTTTCAAAAATTAGATTCCTAACCATTTTCTTTTCGGGTTTAAAGCAAAAAAATAACCCATTTAAAGGGGTGAGATAATATTTATGACTACCGGTGTGTAGTTTTACAGCATGAAGAAAATTGCCATGATTCCGGCCCGGTATGCCGCTACCCGTTTTCCCGGCAAACTGATGCAGTTGCTGGGTAACAAAACAGTTATCCGGCATACGTATGATGCAACAGTTGCCACTGGTTTATTTGATGAGGTAATAGTAGTTACCGACAGTGAAATAATATTTTCAGAAATAACTGCTGCTGGCGGTCATGCTATCAGAAGCAAGCGGGAACATGAAAGCGGCAGCGACCGTATTGCCGAAGCGGCGGCCAGTATGGATGTTGACATTATTGTGAATGTGCAGGGCGATACGCCGTTTGTAAAGAAAGAACCTTTACAAAAACTATTGCAGCAGTTTGATGATGTTTCGGTGCAGGTGGCATCCATGATGCAGGTGATTGCCAAACAATCAGAAATTGAAGACCCCAACTTTGTAAAAGTGGCGGTGGACAAGAAAATGAATTCGCTTTTCTTCAGCCGGTCTGTTATTCCTTACCCGAGAAATAAAAACATTCTTGCTGTTTATTATGAACATATCGGTGTGTATGCTTTCCGCAAACAGGCTCTGATGAGTTTTACCAGCTGGCCTGTTTCTGTATTAGAAGCCACAGAAAAAATTGAATGTCTCCGATACCTGGAAAATGGTGTTCTCCTCCGGATGGTGGTGGTGGATTATATGGGAGTGGAGATTGATACGCCGGAAGACCTTAAAAAAGCTGAACGGCTCCTGTAGTTTTTCCTAACTGCAAACGATTGAGCCATCAGAAAGTATTTTTCGTTCCTTATATTAATGCGAATTTGCTACTACTCAACTTTGCTGTATGAAAAAATTACTTATCATTTTATTTCTTCTTTTATCTGTAACTGTTTTTTCCCAACCCGTTCAATACAAAGAACAATACCGTCCCCGTTTTCATTTTTCGCCGGCGGTTAACTGGTGCAATGATCCCAACGGACTTGTGTATAACAACGGAGAGTATCATTTATTTTACCAGTATAATCCATTTGGCAATGTATGGGGCCACATGACATGGGCACATGCCAGCAGCAAAGATCTGATACACTGGAAGCATTTACCCATTGCCATTGCCGAAGAAAAGGACACCATGATTTTTTCCGGCACCTGTGTGGCAGATAAAAATAATACCAGTGGTTTTGGTAAAAAAGGAAAAGCACCGATGGTAGCTGTTTATACCGGGCATATTGAAAATAAAAATCAATCACAGCACTTAGCATATAGTTTGGATGATGGAATTACCTGGACCAAGTATAATAAGAACCCTATTCTTGACCTGGGTAAAAAAGACTTCCGTGACCCGAAGATTTTCTGGTATGCCCCAAAAAATTATTGGGTAATGGCATTAATGTTTCCGGTGGAGCATTATGTACAGTTCTATTCATCTAAGAATTTAAAAGACTGGAATCACCTGAGTGATTTTGGTCCGGCCGGCGATACAAGCGGTGTATGGGAATGTCCTGATCTTACACAGGTGCCAATAGAAGGCGGTAAAGGAAAAAAGAAATGGCTGCTGCAAATGTCTATGAGTAGCACCATGCAATACTTTGTTGGTGAGTTTGATGGAGTAATATTCTCCAATGAAAATCCGCCGGATAAAATCTATCGTCCCGATTATGGCCCTGATTATTATGCAGCCATTGCATACAATCAATTACCTGCTGGTCATTTACCCACCGCTATCGGGTGGATAAATAACTGGAACTATGCCAATGATATTCCTACCACGCCGTGGAAAGGTGCCATGTCGTTACCAAGAACTCTAAGTGTGAAAAAGATCAACGGCGAATGGATTTTAATACAAAAGCCAATTGAAAAAATAAAGACACAGCGGAAGATGATCTATAAAGATGTGAAGATTGGATTTAAAAATAGTATGCGCCTTCCTGTTGCTTCACAGCAATGCGAAATAGAAGTAAGCCTCGGCATCAGCGATACTGCTATGGGCGGAATAAGAATTGCGGCCGGTCATGATCATTATTTGGAATTTGGTTACGATGCAAAAAAGAAAGTATTATATATCGACCGCAGCAAAACAGCCAACCGGTCCTTCAATAAAACTTTTGAAAAGATGAGCCGCTATGAAATTCCTTATACATTAAATCGCAATATCCTTAAGCTGCGGATATTTTTTGACAAAAGCATTGCAGAAATATTTGTGAACGATGGAGAAAGAGTTTTCACCGCCCAGCTCTTCCCCGATGAAAAAGACGATGGCATTGAATTTTTCTCCGGCGGCTCCGCCAGTCTTGCCTATTGTTATGTCTATGAAATAAAATCTGTTTGGTAGGGGACTCCCCAAGCCCCTCCGCATGGAAGGGCTTTAAGTCGTTTATAATTTAGTCATTGCTCAATGACCTCAATACTCCGACTTTCCTATTCATGCATTCTGTATTCATTGCCGCAGGCAATTAATCTGTGTTAATTTGTGTTCATCTGTGACTGAAAATGTATTTCAATTGCCGCAGGCAATCCCATTCATATTTAATTTGTCTTCTTAGTGCCATTTGGGTAATTCCCCCGAATAGTCGGGGCAGGCTGTGGCCACCCTTGTATTCTTTGCCGCAGACAACATTCGTGTCGTTTGGTGTAATTTCGTGGCCAAATTATTTCTATGGCTTTTCGCAATTTTAAATTGGTTGGTTATGTGGTCTATGGCCGTGGTTC
>JANPMI010000195.1:0-11976 GCA_031422725.1 Chitinophagaceae bacterium
GACAAGCATTGCAGACTGCCCATTGACAACTGCTCACTATCTTCTCTTTGTTGAGCATCCTCCTGTTTATACTTTAGGAAAAAGCGGCAACAAAGCAAATGTGTTGTTGGGTGATGATGAACTGAAAGAAAAGAATATCCAGTTTTTTAATATTAACAGGGGGGGTGATATTACATTTCACGGACCCGGACAAATGGTTGGCTATCCAATCCTTGACCTGGAAAAATTTTATACAGATATTGGAAAATATCTTAGAAATCTCGAAGAGATAATAATTCTTACGATGGCAGAATATGGTATTAAAGGCGAACGTTCCTCCGGCGAAACGGGAGTGTGGATTGATCCCGGGGTAGCAGGTAAAGAAAGGAAAATATGTGCAATCGGAGTTCGCTGCAGCCGCTGGATAACCATGCATGGGTTTGCTTTTAATGTAAACACTGATCTTTCTTATTTTAATCATATTATTCCCTGCGGAATTATCAACAAGCAGGTTACTTCCCTTGAAAAAGAGCTTAGTTCTAAACCGGATATGCCTGAAGTAAAAGAAAAAGTGAAAAGAAATTTTGAAAAAGTGTTTGACGCAGAACTTAGCAATAATATGCTATAATAAATTTTGCATGATAAAAGAACCGGTTGATCCAAGTTCCCCTTTAGGGGGCAGGGGCAAAATCTTTCTCTAAATAAAATTTATGTTTCTCGATCAGTTTGCCGTCTTCATATAATTCAAACCTGAACCAGCCGGCATGATAGAAATTGGTTTTATCCAGTTTAAAATCTTTCTCTTTAATCTCTTTTAATTCAAACAGAAAAGTCTGATCTTCTTCAAAAAACTTAATGGTATATTTTTTTGGTTTTTCCTCATCGGGAAGGCTGATGCGTACATACCCGTCACGGTGTGTATATACAGTAAGAGAAGGCGTAAACGCATTGGGCCGTGATTTATTATTGCCGGGATTAGGAACAGCTACCGAATCGGTGCCTCCAAACTTATCTATTTTAATGATAAGAGGATCCAGTTTGCGGCTGGTATCCCGTACGGGTTTTTTCGCTTCGCTGAAAAGATAAACTCCTTTATCGAGCAAAATATAAAGGCGATAAAACATATGATCATTGGTTGCCTTTGTGTCAGCATACCCGTTTTGCGGGGTGGCAGGATCAGCAACGGTAAGTATTGTTTTATATCCCCTGAGGCTGTCAAATGACCGCTGAATACTTATTTGCCTGACATTTTCAAAATTATTGGTCCAGCCAATGATAATCCTGTTGTTACCTGCATTGTTGACAGAAAATTTTGGGAGGGTGTCTTGTGCCTGCAATAAATTACAGGCCGTTGCAGTAAAAAGTAAAAGGAGCAGGATCAGTTTCTTCATGCTGTAACAACGAAAAAAGGACTGGATTCTTTTATCGGTCACAACAAAGATAGGGGAGCAACAGGAAAAACTTAAAATATTAACGTTCCATTGTTCAGTGAAGCATTGCCTTGTAATCCGCCACTGTGGATGATTAAGAGATGACTGCCGGGAACAAAGAAATTGGTTTCGATTAAATTGCTGACAGCAAAAAATAATTTACCGGTGTAAACAAAATCAGAGGGGATACCTGTTTGACTGTAAAATTTATTCATAAATGTCAGCAGCCCGGGTTTATATTTTGCATAACCACCAAAATGATAGTCATGAATGATTTGAAGTTTTGTTTCTTCACCCGGAGCTAGCAGAGTGATATTTTCTTTCAGGTCAAAATTATTTTTTAAAATGCTGATGCTGATAATTGGGGTGGAGGGCAGTGAACCAATTATTAAACCGGCAGTCATGGTGCCTGTTCCTGCTGCACAACATATATGAGTGAAATTTTCTTTTTTGCAATAATCTAAAATGGTGGCGGCACCCCCGGCCCCTTTTATTCCATATCCACCTTCCGGAATAAAATAGTGTTCGCTGCTGCTGAGGTGGGCAGGAATTATTTTGTTGTGATAATCTTCCCGGCTGATAAATATTAATTGCATGCCCAATTCCTTTGCATGGAAGAGAGTAGAAGACAAGTTGGCTGCTTCTTCGCCCCGGATAATGCCAATAGAGAACAGGTTGTTGATTTTGCAGGCAGCAGCAGTTGCGAGCAGGTGATTGGACCAGGCACCGCCATACGTTACTACTGTTTTTTTATCCTGCTTCTTTGCTTCTTCAAGATAATATCGCAGTTTAAACCATTTATTGCCGGAGATAAGCGGATGTATTTTATCTAATCTTACTACATCCGCTTCTACTTTTTTTTCAGTAAGCAGCGGAAGGTGTAGTCTCTCCGTTGTTATATTGTTTAAATTAATGTCCTGCATTTAAAATAGCATAACTGTCTTGGCGAATTTACTTTAATTTCGTCCGCAGTTTTTAAAAAACGAATATGAAACCTACTCTTATAATATTAGCAGCCGGCATGGCTTCCCGGTATGGAAGTATGAAACAGGTGCAGGGCTTTGGTCCGGCCGGTGAAACGATAATGGATTATTCCATCTTTGATGCCATCCGGACCGGGTTTGGGAAAGTTATATTTATTATCAGAAAAGAGTTTGCTGATGATTTTAAATCAATATTTGAACCTAAGCTGAATGGCAGAATTGAAACAGCTTATGTTTACCAGGAGCTGGATTCATTTACAGATGGGTTTGCGGTACCGGCAGAAAGAACAAAGCCCTGGGGAACAGCTCATGCTGTGCTGTGTGCAAAAAATGAAGTGAACGAACCCTTTGCTGTGATTAATGCTGATGATTTTTACGGCCATAATGCTTTTGAAAATGCAGCAGCATTTTTACATGTCGGGTGTAATGAAAAGAAGTATGCGATTGTTGGATACGACTTGCTGCGTACACTATCAGATTACGGAACAGTTAACAGGGGTGTTTGCGGATTAGATCAGGAGGGAAAATTGGCGACCATTACAGAACGGATAAATATTTCAAAAAAAGAGGGTAAGATAATTTGTGGGGATGGGTTGCAGCCGGAAGAGATTTCATTAAATACAAAAGTATCTATGAATTTCTGGTGTTTTGATATTTCTTTCTTTTCCTATACACAAAAACTCTTTGGGGATTTTTTAAAAAAGCATGGCAACGAATCGAAATCAGAATTTTTCATTCCTATTGTTGCTGATCAGTTTATTAAGGAAGGAGGAACAATAGAAGTTATTTCAACTTCATCTTCCTGGTTCGGGGTTACCTATAAAGAAGATGCACCCTTTGTGGAGAAAAGTTTGAATGAACTAATCAGGAATGGAGAATATCCGGGTAGCCTTTGGGATTAATCCGGGATATGAGAAAAGCAGGGGCCGTCTCAAAATGTTTGGAGACGGCCCCTGCTTTTCAAAAATATTTTCTTAATTCACTTTCACCATGTAAATATAATCCTGTACTTTCTTCACCTGCTGGGTTCTCTCAAGACCGGCAATGGAAGATTTGGAAGATATTTTCACTTTCTGATAAGAGGTGTCTTTTTTCAGGTTATCCAGTACCTGGTAAATATGTTTTCCCTGTATGGCAAAAGCAAAACCTTCCGCATTTTTTTGCCTGCCATTAAGAATCCCAATTACTTCTCCATTGTTATTAAGTATAGGGCTGCCGCTGTTTCCCCTGTTGGCCGCAATTTCAATCTGGCAGCTAAGTGTATCACCATTAAAACCTGTCTTGGCACTCAAATATCCCTGGCCATACACAATTTCATTTCTTGGATACCCCAGCGTAAAAATGGGAGCGGCTAATTCTGCAGAAGATTTACTGATAGAGTAAGGGATAGAAGTGTAAGGCTTGAAATTTTCATCTTCTATTTTTAAGATGGCTATATCCTTTTGTTTGTCGGTAAAAACAACTTTGGCGAGATAATCTCCTTTACCATTTTGTACGGCAATATTTTTTGCACCCTCAACAACGTGGGCATTAGTTACCAGGTAGCCTTTAACATCAATAATAAATCCGGTGCCACCTGTTGTATAAACAATTGGGGTGCCTGATGAATTCATTTTATTCTTAACAGTGCTGATTTCTTTATCCTGTTGTTTTGTTTTATTCTCCACTGCATTAATCTTTGCTTTCAGCACTTCCATTTCTGCAATGGGGGGTTTTGGTGTAATCGTCCACACCAATGCGCTGATGGCAATGGTGGTAATACCTGCAATGGTAGCTGCAATAGCAGCCACTCTTCTGTACCTGTTCCAGAGATACACCACTTTCGCTTTACCTTTTAATCTCGCAGATTCAATTTTTCCCTGCTCTGCCAGGTCAGTGTGAACGGTATTAAGGGAGGAACGAAAATTTTTCCATTCACCAAAACGGTTCATTTGTTGTAAAAACAAAGTATGTTCTACTACCAGCTGATCTATTTCAGTATTGGTTTTGCGGAGATTTTCAAAATGTAGTCGCTCATCAGGATTCATTTCTCCCCGGATGTAGCGTTCAACAGCGTCTAAAATTTTAATATCATCCATCACCGTTCCCGTTTTTATAATGAGTAAAAAATATTTTCTTCAGCCTCATCAGGCATTTATATTTCTGATTTTTGGCATTATCAGCATTTGTATAACCAAAATTGGCCGCTATTACCTGCATGTTTTGTTTCTGCAGATAATATGCTTCCAAAAGACTTTTGCAGGGCTCTCCCAGGCTGTTGATGGCTTTCTCCATCATTTCAAATTCTGCATTTCTTTGTTCATGGTCTTCCAGGTCTTCCTCCACTGCCACTACCATTTCTATACTATCATTTGAGGCAGCATACCTGTTTTGCTGCTGCAGCCGTTTTAACCACAATCTTCTGGAAACAGAATAGACAAAGGTTTTTATCTGGCAATTCAGCTCAAAAGTCCCTGACCTCACCTTCTCATAAAGAACTATCATCGCTTCCTGGAATATGTCCTTGGCATCATCTGAGGAGCCGTTATTGTTGATTATCAGGGATTGAACCATATTATAATTCTCCCGGTAAATAGTCTCAACGGCTTTTTTTTCGCTGGCGGCTAATCCTTCCAATAAAGCTCTTTCGTTATTCTCTGGTTTCACATTCCCTTGTTTAATACAGGATTTTAAAAATAGTAACCCTGCGCCATCTAAAAAAAATTATAAAATGCGGGTTACCTTTTTCTTTTCCGGGTATTAACACCGAAATATTTCAAAAAATCACAAAAATCTCAACAATGAAAAAATTCTTAGCAGTTATCGCTATCGCTTCTTTTGCAGTAGCTTGTAACAACGGTTCTGAAAAGAAAGAAGGTACTGATACAACTACCGTGGTAACTCCGGGTGGTGATACAGCTACTACTGTTACTAACACAGATACTACAGTAAGGAATGCTGGCGACACAACTATCAAGAAAACTACTGAGACTGATACTACAAAGTCTAAAATGTAATTGTAAAGCTTTTTTAAGGCAAGCAATCGTTTAAAAGGTCTTCTCTTTTGGGAAGGCTTTTTTATTTACAATCTCTGCAGCAGCCTTTTGTTCACTCAAAATACATTAGCCTTTCCCCTTATTTAAAGCTACCTTTACGCCTTCATTTTCAATTATTAAAATAGAATTAATCAGTGATCACATTTGAATCGTTGGGCATTGAAGAGGGTTTGCTCACCTCTATAACAACCTTAGGGTTTACCCAGCCCACACCCATTCAGGAAAAAGCCATCCCGGTTCTATTGCAGGGCACTAAAGATTTTATCGGTCTCGCCCAAACAGGCACCGGGAAAACAGCAGCTTTTGGCTTACCCCTTTTGCAATTAATAAATAAAGATGACCGGTTTCCGCAGGCATTGATTGTTTGTCCAACGAGGGAACTATGTCTTCAGATTACCAATGACCTGAATACATTTAAAAATAAGAAAGGAAATATTATTGTTACCCCGGTGTATGGAGGCACCTCCATTACTATGCAGATACGGGATTTGAAAAAAGGTACCCATATTGTAGTAGCTACGCCGGGCCGTTTGATTGACCTGATTGAGAGGAAGGCCATCAACCTGGAGAAAATCCATTATGTAGTGCTGGATGAAGCGGATGAAATGCTGAACATGGGTTTTAAAGAAGACATTGAATTTATTTTAAAAAACACACCTAATCGTCAAAGCATCTGGTTATTCAGTGCTACCATGCCGGCAGAAATAAGACAGGTAAGCAAAAGGTACATGGATAAACCTTTTGAAGTTACTATCGGAAAAACAAATGCAGGAGCAGCTAATATTGATCATCAGTATTATGCCACGCAACATCATAACAGGTACGAGGTGCTGAAACGTATCATTGATTTTAATCCGGGAATTTATGGAATTGTATTTGCTCGTACCAAAGCAGACACCCAGGATATTGCTGAACGATTGACAAGGGAAGGCTATGATATTGATGCCATTCATGGCGACCTGACACAGCAGCAACGGGATAAAGTAATGGGGCTTTTCCGGGATAAAAGTATACAGTTGCTGATAGCTACAGATGTTGCAGCAAGAGGTATTGATGTAACAGGTATCACCCATGTTATTAATTATGAGTTGCCGGATGATGTGGAAGTTTACACTCACCGCAGTGGCAGAACGGGCCGTGCCGGTAAAAGTGGAGTTTGTGTTTCCATTGTTACCCCCAAAGAAACATACCGGCTGCGCCAGATAGAAAGAATATTGAATGGGAAGGTTCATAAAATGGATATTCCAACCGGTAAAGATGTTTGCCGTAAGCAGTTTTTTAATTTCATAGATAAAATGCTGAGTGCAGATATCAGTCATGGACAATATGAAACATACCTGCCTACATTAAGAGAGAAATTTGGCACAATAGAAAAAGAAGAAATTTTGCAGCGGGTAGCAGCATTAGAGTTTGACCGGTTTTTGAAATATTATGAAAATGCCGCAGACCTTAACATGCGGGGTGATGACAGGAGAAGCGACAGGCGGGGGGAAAGAGCAGAAAGACCTGCCTCATCAAGAGACCGTGACAGAGACACAAGTGGCAGAAGCTTTGGTGGTGGTGGAAGTTACCAGCGGTTATTTGTTAACCTGGGTACAAAGGATGGTTTTTACAAAGCAAGTTTTCTCCAGTTTATTTTAGACATGAGTGAACTGAAAAAAGAAGTGCTGGGTCGCATAGATATGAAGGAAATGACAAGCTGGATCGAAATTGAACCATCGGCGGGTAAAAAGATGATAAAGGCTATTGATGGCAAGAACTACCGTGGCCGGAAGATCAGGATGAACGATGCGGAAAGCGGTGGCAGCAGAAAATAATTTAAAATTGGTATTGGAGTTACCAAAAGGGAAAACTACATTTGTTGCATGACAGTCGCAAAGACATATTTCGGTTACTATTTTTATTACTTCTTTTTTGGAATAAAGCCGGGTATGCTTTTGTTGAAAACAAACTAAGAACAACTAAAAATCAACATAAAGAAAATCCCGGCCAGTTTGGCCGGGATTTTTGTTAGCTCAAACCCCTGAAGGGCTTCAGCGTTTTAAAGCTGATAATTAATAGCTGAATTTAATTATGTATAAATGAATAGTTCAGATAACATAGCAGAATCGTCGCAAAGCAAGGCAGGTGTGGATGGCAAACTCCACTTCAGGGGGGCCGGAGGTATTTCAATTCAGGGATACGAAGGAAGCTTTCACCAGGTAGCAGCACAATTATTTTTTGGTAAAAGTGTTGAAGTGATTCCGTGCAACACATTTAAAGAAGTAGTGAAGATGGCAGCTAATAAAAAGGAAAGTGATGGTGGTGTGATGGCGATAGAAAATTCTATTGCCGGAAGCATTTTGCCTAACTACTATTTGTTGCAGAAAAGTAATTTGAAAATTATAGGTGAAATTTATTTGCAGATACGGCAAAACCTTTTAGTAAATCCTGATGTAAAACTGGAAGATATTAAAGAAGTTCACTCACATACAATGGCATTGCAGCAGTGCTATGATTTTCTGGATAAGCATAAATGGAAATTAGTAGAGACAGATGACACGGCCTTGAGTGCAAAATATATTCACCAGCATAAAAGCAAGCATGTGGCGGCTATTGCAAGCAAACTGGCAGCAGAGTTATACAACCTGGATATCATTGCTCCGAATATTCATACGATGAAAAATAATTATACCCGGTTTCTTGTGTTACAACGAGAAGATGTGGCAAAGCCGGTTGACAATGCTGACAAAGCATCTGTTAATTTTCATACAGACCACTCGAGAGGGAGTTTGGCAAAAGTGCTAACAAAAATTTCAGAAGGCGGAATTAATTTAAGTAAACTTCAAAGCTTCCCGATTCCGGGTTCTGATTTTAAATATGCCTTTCATGCAGATATGGAATTTGAAACAGCTGAACAGTTTAATAAAGTGATAGAAATAATAAAACCATTAACGGAATCAATTAAAGTGTATGGAATTTATAAAAGGGGATTGTGGAAGTAAGGGCTTTTCCAAATCCCTTCTAAGGGAGGAGCTTAAAAACCTGACAGAAAAATTAATTCTTAGAGCCTTGTGGGGCGAAATATAAATAAGATGAAAACAAGTAAAAGATTAGAAGGCATCGGCGAATATTATTTCTCTCAAAAACTGAGAGAGATAGATGAATTGAATAAGACCGGTAAGAATGTCATCAATCTTGGCATAGGCAGCCCTGATTTGCCACCTCACCCGGATGTGATAAAAGTATTGCAGGAAGAAAGTGCAAAACCAAATGTGCATGCTTACCAGTCATACAAAGGTTCGCCGGTGTTAAGAAAAGCAATTGCTGATTGGTATAAAAAATGGTATGATGTTGAATTAAATCCCGATACAGAAATATTACCATTGATTGGCAGTAAGGAAGGCATCATGCACATCTGTATGACGTATTTGAACAAAGGAGATGAAGTGCTGGTGCCTAATCCCGGTTATCCCACTTACCAAAGTGCAGTAAAACTGGCAGGTGGAAAATGTGTAGAATATAAATTAACAGAAAAGAATAACTATGAACCTGATTTTGATAAGCTGGAGAAGAAGAAACTGAAAAAAGTAAAGCTGCTCTTTGTCAACTATCCGCAAATGCCAACCGGACAGTTGCCAACAAAAGAGTTGTTTGAAAAATTGGTCGCCTTTGGAAGAAAGCATAATATTCTTATCATTCATGATAATCCTTATTCTTTTATTCTGAATGATAATCCGATGAGTTTATTAAGTATTGAATATGCAAAAGATTGTGTGATCGAACTGAACTCATTAAGTAAAAGTCATAATATGGCAGGCTGGAGAGTGGGGATGCTTTGTGGAGCAAAAGATAGAATAGAAGATGTATTGCGGTTTAAAAGTAATATGGACAGCGGAATGTTTTTACCGGTGCAGTTAGCTGCCGCAAAAGCGTTGACTTTAGGAAAAGAATGGCATGACGATGTAAATAAAGTTTATAAGGCAAGAAGGAAAAAGGTTTTTGAATTGTTAACAATACTTGGTTGTAAATTTTCTAAAGAACAGGCAGGTATGTTTGTGTGGGCCAGCATCAATCACAGATTTAAGGATTGTTATGATTGCTCGGATTATATCCTTCATAGCTGTAACGTTTTCATAACACCCGGTGGCATATTTGGTAGTGCCGGAGAAAAGTACATACGAGTTAGTTTGTGCAGCACGGAAGATAAAATTGAAGAAGCGATTAGAAGAATTAAAAATTAGTAATTAATAATTAAGAATTCATGTCAGACAGAAAGAAAATAGCAATTGTTGGCGTTGGCCTTATCGGCGGTTCACTTGCCATTCAGTTGCATGAAAAGAAATTATCTTCCAAACTGATTGGAGTGGATGCTAATGCAAATCATGCACAACAGGCAATAGAACTGGAACTGGTGGATGAAGTGATGAATCTTGATGAAGCCATTACTGCATCAGATGTTATTATTTTGGCAATACCAGTTGATACGTTGGTAAGTCTGCTGCCCTCCATCATGGATAAAATAGATAATCAGATTGTGATTGATTTGGGTTCTACCAAAAGCCAGTCATTAGAAGTAATAAAGAACCATCCGAAAAGAGGCAGATATGTAGCCACTCACCCCATGTGGGGAACAGAATACAGCGGCCCGCAAGCTGCTGTCCGGGGTGCATTCGAAAATAAAGCAGTAATTATTTGCAATGCCAGCGAAAGCGATACGGATGCATTGGAATGGGTGAAAGGAATGTATAAAAAGATCGGGATGCACTTACTGGAAATGGAAGCAAAAGCACATGATCTGCATGCGGCTTATGTCAGTCATATTTCTCATATCACTTCTTTTGCTTTGGCTAATACAGTCTTGCAAAAAGAAAAAGAAGAGCAGGCTATTTTTGAACTAGCTTCTGCCGGTTTTGAAAGTACTGTTCGCCTGGCGAAAAGTAACCCTGCCATGTGGGTACCCATTTTTATGCAGAACAAAGAGAATGTGCTGGATGTATTGAAAGAACATATTGCACAGTTGACAAGATTTAAAGAAAGTATTGAGAAAGATGATAATGAATATTTGATGCGATTGATTGAGGATGCGAATAAGATTAGGAGGATAATAAAGTAGTAGTGAGTAGTGAGTGGGGAGTCGTGAGTCGTGAGTCAGAAGCTTTGTCCCGTAGGGACAATATATTGGTAGCAAAGCGGAAATATTTTTTCTGAACTCTGTAAGGGTTCAACATTGCTGAGTAGCGAACAGAACCCTGAAGAGTGCGACGCAACGAAGCTGATAGTAGTACAGGCGATGGTAACAAAAAAATAAAACACTTCCATTTCTCCCCTTTAGGGGTTGGGGGTATTAAATTTGTAAAATGCTAGCAACAGAACAAGTAACAAAAGATACCGTGCAAGCCACCTTGAATAAGCGACCACTGATCATTAGCGGACCCTGTAGCGCAGAAACGGAAGAGCAAGTGTTGGAAACTGCACAACGCTTAGCTGCTACCGGCAGAGTGGATATGTTGCGGGCCGGCATCTGGAAACCCAGAACCAAACCCGGCATGTTTGAAGGAGTAGGCGCCAAAGGTTTGCCGTGGTTGCAGCAAGCAAAAAAATTAACCGGCTTACCAACAACGGTAGAAGTAGCAACAGGTAAACAGGTAGAGGATGCCCTAACTTTTGATGTAGATGTTCTATGGATTGGTGCAAGAACAACAGTAAATCCTTTTAGTGTGCAGGAATTGGCGGATGCATTACGGGGAACGGATATTCCTGTCCTGATAAAAAATCCTATTAATCCTGATCTGGAATTGTGGAGTGGTGCGGTAGAAAGAATAGCAAGAGCCGGTGTAAAACAAATCGGTTTGATACATCGTGGCTTTTCTTCGTATGGCAACACCGAATATCGCAATGCACCCATGTGGCACCTGGCGATTGAAATGAAATTGAAACATCCGGATATGCCATTAATAAATGACCCGTCGCATATTTGTGGTCGCCGTGATATTTTATTGGAGGTGGCACAAAAAGCAATTGACCTCGACTATGATGGATTGATGATTGAAAGTCATATAGACCCCGACAATGCATGGAGTGATGCCAAGCAACAGGTAACGCCGGAGCGATTGAAAGAAATGCTGGACACTATTATCTGGCGTAAAGAAGATATTAATTCAGAAGAGTATCATGCGGCCTTGGAAAAATTACGTCAGCAGATAAATCACCTGGATGATGAATTGATGCAGATATTGGGTCAGCGGATGAAAGCCGCCGAACAAATTGGTAAGTACAAAAGAGAAAACAACATCACTATTTTGCAAACCAGCCGCTGGAATGAAATTATTGAACGGGCATTTGCAAAAGGCGACAAGCTGGGATTGAGTAAGGAGTTTATCACCAAGTATTTTGATGCGGTGCACATGGAAAGCATCAATCATCAGAAGAAGATTATGGATAGTTAATGACCCCGACGGCGGTTAAAATAAGTAATTATGAATCCATCTGTAGTACTACTATCATCGTCCCTTGCAAGTTTACCCTGAGTTTATCGAAGGGTACACTTGTACTGTAGTAACACAGATG
>JANPMI010000196.1:0-7712 GCA_031422725.1 Chitinophagaceae bacterium
TTCATCGTGTAGTAAGTAAGAGTAATTAGTTTTCAAGAATTGAGATTAACTGCTCAATAATATTTTTTGTCAAAGCAGATTTCAACGTTCCGGCTTTTCGGATAATAATATTTTTATCGGCTGTAAAAATTCTGTTGGGTCTGATATAACTAAGCACAGGAAGACCGCCGTTGGTGAAATCATTTTGTGAAAGCTCAATCGAAAATTTATCTTTTCTGTTCCGGCTTGTAATCTGGCAAAGTATAATATCACTGCCGGGTAGATCGGCAAGTACAAATGCAGGACGTCTTTTACTTCCGCTCAGGTCAGAAAAAGGGAAAGGAATTACGACTATATCACCTTTTACAAACTTTGCCATGCTTCGTCTTCCTTTTTAGAAAGCCAGTCTTTTGCTAAAGACTTTTCGCTGGCAAGGTGGGTTTGAACTTTATCTTTTATGCTTCTTTTTTTAGTGGCAAAATCAATAAGATCGTTTGCCCGAAGCTCTTCAAGAGCCTTTATTGCTTTTTTCTTTTTAATAGTTACTGTCAGAGTTGTCATATTCAAATTTAATCAAAAAATCACCCTTCGACAAGCTCAGGGTGACAATAATTTCGGAGTCTAAAGCTCCGCCTCGGCGGATTGGGGTTTTTAATAATCAATCACCTGCTCCTCTATCAACTCCGGTATCTCCCTCCACTCATACTGCTGATTCCGCAACTGTGGTTCAAAACCTGCTTCACGGATGGCCTCCTGTATGCTTTTATAAGTAAAGCGATGCGGCGCTCCGGCAGCACTCACTACATTTTCTTCCAGCATAATAGAACCAAAATCATTGGCACCTGCATGCAAACAAATTTCTGCTGTTTGTTTTCCTACAGTTAACCAGCTGGCCTGAATGTTCTTTACATTCGGCAGCATGATGCGGCTGAGGGCAATCATCCGGATATATTCTTCGGGTGTAGTAAGATTATGTACACCA
This sequence comes from Chitinophagaceae bacterium, assembly GCA_031422725.1. Lineage (GTDB taxonomy): Bacteria > Bacteroidota > Bacteroidia > Chitinophagales > Chitinophagaceae > JJ008. The sequence goes on from JANPMI010000196.1 coordinate 962, forward strand.
CGGATTTTTGCCAGCAATGTATCTACATCCTGGAAGGTCCAGGGAATGAAAGCCAAAAATCCTTTTGCAGTTTCAGGCTTGCGGCTCTGCACTTCCCGAAGCTTTACTAAATGTTCAAACCGTTCTTCAATGGTTTCCACATGTCCAAACATCATCGTGGCACTGGTAGTAATATTTAATTGATGTGCTTCCTGCATAATGTCTAACCATTCCTGTGCGCCACATTTTCCTTTACTGATTAACCGCCGTACCCTGTCAATCAATATTTCTGCACCAGCGCCGGGTAATGAATCCATACCCGCCTCTTTTAATGCGGTCAATACTTCACGGTGAGTTGATTTTTCTAATTTAGTGATATGTGCCACTTCGGGTGGCCCCAGTGTATGCAGTTTAATAGTTGGAAATTCAGTTTTTATCTGCCGGAATGTATCAACATAGAATTGTAAACCCAACTCCGGATGATGACCGCCTTGTAACAATAACTGATCCCCGCCCCACCTTAATGTTTCTTCAATCTTCTTTCTGTAGGTGGGTATGTCTGTTATATATGCTTCTGCATGACCGGGTATGCGATAGAAGTTGCAGAATTTACAGTTGGCAATACAGACATTGGTGGTGTTTACATTCCGGTCTATCTGCCAGGTTACTTTTCCATGCGGCACTTGTTTTTTCCGCAGTTCATCTGCTATAAACATCAAATCTGCCAGCGGGGCATGATGGTAGAGATAAACTCCTTCTGCAACAGACAAAAATTCAAAATTTGATGCTTTATGATAAAGGCTTTCTATTTGCATATCCGGTCTTTTTTGCTTTTTCTCCCTGTCCTTCTCCGGGGTTAGAGAGTTGCCGGAAGGTGGCGGTAAAGGTACTATAACAGATAAAGTGTTGAACGGTTTTAAAACCTGTTATTATTAAAGTAAATTTATATAAACACCAGCCTGTATTGCATCATTTTGAATGAAATAACTGTCATAAGAATCAGAAAAGCTGCACTGGTAGCTCACTGCATGAAAAAAGTCATTTGTTATCTTGTTATATTTTTTACCTGGCTCCAGGCTGCTTCGTTATCAGCCCAGGAAGAATTTATTGAACCTCCTTCCAAACAACTGACCATTATTCCTTTTCTGCAGCTAACCGGGGGTATCGTTATTCTGCAGGCTAAACTGGCAGATTTTCCAGACACTCTTAATTTTATTCTTGACACCGGCAGCAGCGGCATATCATTAGATTCTACCACCGCGGATTATCTTAAGCTGCAACCAGTAGCTTCCGAAAGAACTATCCGTGGTATTGCCGGCATCCGTAAAGTAAGCTTTCTGTATAATCAGCAACTGAAACTTCCGGGACTTACTATAGAAAATCTTGATTTTCATATAAATGATTATGGCATACTTACCGCAGTTTATGGGGAACGCATTGATGGCATCATTGGTTATTCCGTAATAAGCCGCTATATTATGAAAGTGGATTATGACAGCCTTAAGATTTCTTTTTGGACAAAAGGAACAATCCGCTATCCACGGGGTGGTTATCTTTTAAAACCAACCATCAACATGCTGGTATCACAAACAGTGAAAGTGAGAGATGATGCCACTGTTTACTCCCGGTTTTTATATGATATGGGAGCCGGACTTTGCATGCTGCTGTCAAAAGATTTTATAGCAGATAGTTTTTTTTTAGATAAAAAAAGAAAGCGGTGGATAAAAGAAGGAGAAGGGCTCGGCGGCAAGATTGATATGGAGTTGACGGTAATAAAGGAAGTAAAACTGGGTCCATACAAGTTCCGGAATGTACCTGTTTACATTTTTGAAGATGTAAACAATGTTACCTCTTATCCTTACATGGGAGGATTAATCGGAAATGATATATTACGGCGGTTTAATGTGATATTGAATTATGCCAAAGGCGATATTTATCTTACCCCAAACAGGCACTATACGGATGCCTTTGATTACTCATACGCCGGTATTGAACTGTATATGATTGAAGGATTAATAATAATAGGTGATGTGGCAAAAGGTTCTCCGGCCGAAGCTGCGGGATTAAAAGAAGGCGACCAGGTGCTTGCCATCAATAAAAATTTTTCGCAAAATCTTAACCAATATAAAATTGCCCTGCAGTCTCCCAATGAAAGAATAAAAATTATCATTCGCCGGGAAAATCAAGTAAAAGAAATCGAATTTAAGATCAGAAGCATTCTTTAATTACCCGGAAACCCGTCAAGCCGCATTTTTCAATACTTTTACCTGCCCTCCGTAGCCCTGGCACAGGAGGGCTTGCTATAATGAGCTTAACAAGAGCTTGTAACTTTACCATTAAAAATGATGTTATTATTCTATGATACAATTTGAAAAATTTACACTGGCCAATGGTCTCCGGGTTATTGTTCACCAGGATCTGAGTACGCCGATGGCGGTGATGAACATTATGTACGATGTGGGTGCACGGGACGAAGATCCGGAACGTACAGGGTTTGCTCATTTGTTTGAACACCTGATGTTTGGCGGCTCGGTTAATATTCCGAGCTATGATGAACCGCTGCAGATGGCAGGCGGAGAAAATAATGCTTACACCACCAACGACCTCACTAATTATTATATACAGTTACCTGCCGAAAATCTGGAAACTGCTTTCTGGTTAGAAAGTGACCGGATGCTGTCATTAGCATTTGATGAAAAAAGCCTGGAGACACAACGCAAAGTAGTGTGTGAGGAATTTAAAGAACATTACCTCACCAAGCCGTATGGAGATGTATGGCATAAGATGCGGGAATTGGCTTATAAAAAACACCCTTACCGGTGGATGACCATTGGTAAAGAGTTGTCGCATATTGAAACGGCGCAATTAGATGATGTTAAGAATTTTTTCTTTAAACACTACCGCCCTGCTAATGCCATACTGGTGGTAGCCGGCAACGTAACATTGGAAAGAGTGAAAGCATTGAGCGAAAAATGGTTTGGTGATATTCCTTCCGGCTCAACATATAAACGTAACCTGCCACAGGAGCCAGAACAAACAGAAGAAAGAAAACAGGAAATAAAAGCAAATGTTCCGCTGGATGCTTTATACAAATGCTGGCACATGCCGGGAAGACTTGACAGGAGGTATTATATTATTGATTTACTCACCGATATTCTCAGCGGAGGCGGCTCATCAAGACTATACCAGGCATTGGTAAAAGAACAACAATTGTTCAGTAATATAGAATGCCATCACTTTGGCAGCACCGATAATGGATTAGTAGTAATAGAAGGAAAATTAGTCAAAGGAGTGAAGATGGAAGCCGCTGAAAAAGCAATAGAAGCAGAGCTTGATAAAATGAAAAACCAGCTGGTGAGTGAAACAGAATTGCAAAAAGTAAAAAACAAAACCGAAAGTATGCTGGCTTTTGAGGATATGAGTGTGATGAGCCGGGCTACCAGTTTGGCGTATTATGAAATACTCGGCGATGCTGCCTGGATGAATTTTGAACTGGAGAAATATGGTTCTGTAACCACGGAGGATATTTTACAGGAGAGCCGCCAGATATTCAGAAGCAGCAACAGTAATACCATTCATTATTTGTCCAATAATTAATTACACAGAAAGGAATAATATGCCAGACAGGAAACAGTCTCCCGAAATAGTAGATGCCGTCAATTTTAATCTCCGGTTAAAGCCAGCCGATAAGTTTACACTAAACAACGGGGTGGAAGTCTATGCCGTAAATGCAGGGGCGGAAGATGTGCTGTCATTGGAGTGGGTATTCTTTGCCGGCAACTGGCAGGAAGAACAAAACCTTGTTGCGGCCACAACAAATTTTTTACTCCGCAATGGTACTTCAAAGCGAACAGCCTTTCAGATCAATGAACATTTCGAGTACTATGGTTCTTACCTGAACAGAGCCTGCTATAATGAAACAGCTACCATTACCCTGCATTGCCTGACCAAACATGTAAAAGAATTATTGCCCGTAGTGAAAGAACTGATTACTGATTCGGTGATGCCGCAGGATGAACTGGATATTTATAAACAGAATATGAAACAGCGGCTGCAGGTAAGCCTGAAAAAAAGTGACTTTGTCGCCAGCCGGCTGATAGATGTTTATTTGTATGGAGAAAAACATCCGTACGGAAAATTCAGTAAAGCAGAGGATTTTGATGTGCTGAACCGGGAACAGTTAGTGGAGTTTTATAAAAAATACTATCAGCAGGGAAAACTGGTACTGTTTGCAGCGGGAAAATTACCGGCAGATCTTGAATCATTATTAGATCAACACTTTGGCGACCTGCCGAATAAAATTAATGGAACTCATCTTATTGCTGCTGAACAAACAGCCCAAAAGAAATTCAGGATAACGAATGATGCGGAAGGTGTGCAGGGGTCCATTCGTATTGCCAGGCCATTTCCTAACCGCCATCATCCTGATTTTTTAAAAGTACAGGTATTAAATGCTTTATTCGGCGGATTTTTTGGCTCCCGGCTGATGAGCAATATCCGGGAAGACAAAGGTTATACCTATGGCATACACAGCTACCTGCAAAATCATGTTCATGAATCTGCCTGGATGATAAGTACTGAAGCAGGTAAAGATGTTTGCGAAGCAACTATTGCAGAAGTATATAAAGAAATGAAAGACCTGCGGGAGGAATTGGTGGATGAGGAAGAATTATTATTAGTAAGAAACTACATGATGGGCGGCCTGCTCGGTGACCTGGATGGACCCTTCCAGATTATTGCCCGTTGGAAAAATATTATTCTGAATAATTTAACGGAACAATATTTCTACGATTCTATTAATACTATCAAAACCATTTCAGCGGAAGAGTTACAGGTACTTGCTGCGAAATACCTGAACCCGGAAGATTTTTATGAACTGGTAGTGGTTTAATACTAGTTAGACATTAATCGTATATCTATGAATAAATGTCAGGCTGAGTTTATCGAAGCCTTATAATCACCCTTCGATAAACTCAGTGTGACAGTGTTATTTTAATGTTTAATTGATGGTTGCCTGTTTGGTCAGCACAAACTTCATAAGGTAAGAAGCAAAGGGGGTTTTATTATCTTCCGGAACGGGTTCTGTACGACTGCTCCCGTAAGGAACATATTCATTAATATAATGAAGGCTGTAAACATCTTTATTACTGAGTCTTCGTATCACCGGATTGTAGGCTCCACTCAAAGGATTTACATAAATATATAAACCACCTTCTTTTTCGTACTCATTAATCAGGTATGCTGAAAAATGGTGAATAAAATTATCACCGGCAAATGCAAAGGAAATTTTTTCATGATCATAGGTGGAGCGTTGGGGAAATGTTTGTTGGGGGTTTTTTACAAAAACCTCCGGCGAACCGTTCCGGTAAATGATATTGCCATGCACATCACGGATAGAAATAAGTATATCCTGTTCAGCAAAACTTTGCCCATCTTCTGTGGATACTGCTGCTACCAGCAATGCAGCGCCATCGTAAGGGCAATGCTGTGGCCGGGCGGCAAATGAAAGCAGGAGACTAACAGTGACCGAAAATAATATTTTCATAATAAATGTTTCAATGGTAAAATTAATAGCATATAGGATGTTTTACAGCTTCGGCAGGGCTATTTTTTTAAAAGGATACTTTTTTTACAACCGCTTTTGTTGGTAGGTTTGCAGCATGACTTTCGACCGAAAAGAGTTATCCAACGATCAGCTTATTCAGTTTTATAAAAACCTGCTCTGGCCCCGCATGATTGAAGAAAAAATGCTGGTGTTGCTGCGGCAGGGAAAAATTTCCAAATGGTTCAGCGGTATCGGGCAGGAAGCAATTTCTGTAGGAGCAACGCTGGCATTACAGGAGGATGAATGGATAATGCCTTTGCACAGGAATCTTGGCGTTTTTACTACCCGTAAAATGTCATTGAGCAAATTAATAATGCAATGGCAGGGAGCACAGGAAGGCTACAGCAAAGGACGGGAAAGAAGTTTTCATTTTGGAAACAGGGAACATCATATCTGCGGAATGATTTCACATCTTGGTCCGCAACTGGCTATTGCTGATGGAGTCGCATTAGCCCACAAACTCAAAAAAGAAAAGAAAATTTCTCTTGCATTCACCGGTGATGGCGGCACCAGCGAAGGAGATTTTCATGAAGCACTGAATACCGCAGCTGTTTGGGATCTGCCCGTCATATTTGTTATTGAGAATAATGGATATGGATTAAGCACTCCGGTAAATGAACAATATCGCTGCATTAGTTTGGTAGATAAAGCCAAAGGCTACGGTATGGAAGGGGTGAAGATTGATGGCAACAATCTGCTGGAAGTGTATGATACTATAAAAGGGGTGAAAGAATATTGTATAAAAAATCAAAAACCTTATTTAATAGAATGTATTACGTTCCGGATGCGGGGACATGAGGAGGCCAGCGGTGTAAAATATGTGCCAGCTGATTTATTTAAGCTGTGGGAAATGAAAGACCCGATAAAAAACTATGAACGGTTTTTAATTGCATCAGGTGTTCTGCAGGAGATGAAAGTGGCGGAGATAAGAAATGAGTTCAAAGAAAAAATAGAAAGTGAATTAGCGATTGGGTTCAATACAAAGCCTGTTGTTGCAGATACGGAAGAAGAGTTAGACGATGTTTACGCAAAGGCACAAGGCACAGGGCACAAGGTACAAGTCGTTGATAATTCTAAAAGTTCTTACGACTCCCGACTCCCGACTAAAGACTCCCGCCTGATAGATGCAATAAAACAGGGACTTCATCAATCCATGCAACAACATCC
>JANPMI010000197.1:0-17928 GCA_031422725.1 Chitinophagaceae bacterium
ATTGTGGTATGACAAAAACGAGATTAGAAGCCTTCAGCGATGGGGTAATTGCGATCATCATCACCATCATGGTACTGGAACTGAAGGTGCCGCATGGCGCTGCATGGACTGATCTGGAAAAACTATGGCCAGTTCTCGTAAGTTATGTGGTCAGTTTTATCTCCCTGGGGATATATTGGGGCAATCATCATCATCTGGTTCACACCATCAAAGAAGTAAAGGGTGGGATACTATGGGCCAATCTTCACTTGTTATTCTGGCTTTCCTTAATTCCTTTTGCCACGGCGTGGATGGGTGAAAACAATTTTGCAAGGAATACAGTGATCGTTTATGCATCGCTTGCAAATATCAGCGGACTGGCATATTATATCCTGTTGCTGACGATCAAAAAATGTAACCCGGGAAATGCAGCCTTGCAGGAAGTGCTGCAGAAGCAGTCGAGAAAGGGGCTCGTATCAAATTTTCTTTATCTCGCAGCCGTGGCTGCTGCCTTTATTCATCCGGCTGTCTCGGGGGTATTTATCATCATGGTGGCTGTGATGTGGCTGATACCTGACAGAAATATTGAAAAGACAATGAAAGAAAATAGCTGAGAGTAAAAAATATGGAGAAAGAAAGGCTGTTAAGTTCACTATTTTAGTACACAGCTTTAAAAATAATTTTGGTACAACCTATTTTGTTGTTATGAATAAAAACTACCTGCTGCTTTTCATCCTGTTTACGACAGTTATCCTCTCTTTTCATCCAAAGCTGGAAAAAGACGATATGGCCGTTGCATTTATTAATACTCTCCGTGAAGAGCAAAAAACAAAAACAATTTTTTCATTTGATGAAATGAGCCGGTATGAATTTTCATTTCTGCCGGTGTACATGATTCCACGCCGGGGAATTCAATTAAAAGAATTAGACTCCATTCAAAAAATAAAATTGAATGAACTGCTTAAATCTTACCTGAGCGATGATGGTTATTCAAAAATAAAAAATATTATGAGCCTGGAGGATGTGCTGAGAGACCTGGAAAAAAATAATGGAAGGGACCCGGGATTATATACTATTTCATTTTATGGCATGCCCGGTAAAGACAGTGCCTGGGGCTGGAAGTTTGAAGGGCATCATATTTCACTCAATTTCACTATCATAAAGAATCAGGTTGTTTTTGCTCCTTTTTTCCTGGGAGCCAATCCTGCTGAAGTAAAAGAAGGCACAAAAAAAGGGTTCAGGGCTTTAAAAAATGAAGAAGACGAGGCTTATGCACTGGTAAATATGTTTTCCTCCTCGCAAAAGGACAAAGCTATTTTTAGTCAATGGGCCCTCAGTGAAATTGCAACTTTCAGCGCATCTGAAACAGGACCACTTTTACCTGTAGGAATTTTTGTAAAAGAGATGAACAGCGATCAGAAAAAACAATTAGATAAATTATTAGGTACTTATCTTTCCACAATGCCTCCGTTACTTGCGAAGAATCGTATGAAGAAAATAGCCGATGAAGATATGAATGAATTACGTTTTGGCTGGGCAGGAGCTACCGAACCAGGCAAGCCCCACTATTACCGAATACAGGGGAAAAATTTTCTGATTGAGTTTGACAATACGCAGAACAAGGCCAATCATATTCATTCAGTATGGCGGGATTTTTACGGAGATTTTGGCCGGGATCTTTTAAGGGAACATTATCACAACACTAAACATCCGCATTAAAAATCAGCCAGGTACTACTTCCCCTTCCAGGTCATAATCGTAAGCTTTGGTGATTTTTACATTTACAAACTCACCAATAGGAAGTTTCTTAGTTGAGTGTATCACTACTTCATTATCAACTTCTACTGAATCAAATTCGGTGCGGCCAAGGTAACGGCCAGACTCTTTTTTATCAATAAGTACTTTATATACTTTATTTACTTTCTGCTGGTTCAGTTCCAAAGAAATTTCCTGCTGTACTTCCATTACTTCCTGTGCCCTTCTTTCTTTTTCTTCGGCAGGCACATCATCAGTTAGGGCAAAGCCGCTGGTTCCTTCTTCATGACTGTAAGTAAAGATGCCCACCCTGTCAAACCGCTGACGCTGTAAGAATTCTTTCAGTTCTTTGATATCGTCCTGAGTTTCGCCGGGAAAACCAGCAATTAAAGTAGTTCGCAAACAAATACCCGGAACTCTTTCACGGATAGCAGCGGTCAGGTCTTCCATTTCTTCTCGTGTAATCTGCCGCTTCATTGCTTTCAGCATATTGTTGGCGGCATGTTGCAATGGCATATCAAGATAGTTGCAGATATTATCTCTTTCTCTTATCACATCCAGAATCTCCAATGGAAATTTGGAAGGATAGGCATAATGCAATCGTATCCACTCTAATCCTTTTATATCTGCCAAACGATGCAGCAAATCAGGCAACATTCTTTTTTTATAAATATCAAGACCGTAATAAGTCAGTTCCTGTGCAATGAGCATTATTTCTTTCACTCCTTTTCTAACTAAACTCTCCGCTTCTTTTACTAACTCTTCCATCGGTCTGCTGATATGCTGTCCCCGCATCAACGGAATGGCACAAAAAGCACAGGTACGGTTGCAGCCTTCAGAAATTTTCAGGTAAGCATAATGCTGTGGTGTGGCCAGCAATCTTTCACCCAATAGTTCCACCTTATAATCCGCTTCGAACTGTTTTAATATCAGCGGCAGTTCCATGGTACCGAAGTAAGCATCCACTTCCGGTATTTCTGCTTCAAGATTATTTTTGTATCGTTCGCTGAGGCAACCGGTTACATATACCTTATCAATCTTTCCTCTCCGCTTCAGTTCTACCTGGTTAAGAATGGTATTGATACTTTCTTCTTTTGCTTTTTCAATAAACCCGCAGGTGTTCACCACCACGATATTGTGGTCGGACTTTTTATTCTCATGCACCACATCAATCTCATTGGCCAGCAACTGGCCACTCAGCACTTCACTGTCCACCATGTTCTTGCTGCAACCGAGAGTAATGATGTTGACTTTGTCTTTTTTGAGAGTTTTTGTTTTCATGCCCCTATCCCCTAAAGGGGTATTTAATTAATTTTCTCAAGATTGAATAAGCTATCCACAAATTCATGCTTGTCAAAAACCAGCAGGTCTTCCATTTTCTCCCCCACACCAATAAACTTTACTGGTATTTTAAACTGGTCTGCTATTGCCAGCACCACACCGCCTTTAGCAGTTCCATCTAATTTAGTAATGGCTAATGCTGTTACATCTGTAGTCGCCGTAAAATGTTTTGCTTGTTCTATTGCGTTCTGTCCTGTAGAGCCATCCAATACCAACAATACCTCATGGGGTGCATCAGGTATCGTTTTCTGAATTACTCTTTTAATTTTACTCAGCTCATCCATCAGGTGTGCTTTGTTGTGCAATCGTCCGGCTGTGTCAATCAGCACAACGTCGCTTTGTTTTGCCATAGCACTCTGCACCGTATCAAAGGCAACGGCTGCAGGGTCGCTGCCCATATCTTGTTTTACGATTGGCACTCCCACTCTTTCGCTCCAGATAGTCAGCTGATCAACGGCAGCGGCACGAAAAGTATCGGCGGCGCCCATTAAGACACTCTTCCCTGCCTTCTTAAAATTGTATGCCAGTTTGCCTATCGTGGTAGTTTTGCCTACACCATTCACACCCACTACCAAAATGATATATGGCTTGGTTGGAAGGTCTGAATCAAAGGCATAAGTATTTGATTCTGGCGCATCTACCAATAATGCCTCAATTTCCTGCTGCAACATTTTATTAAGCTCCCCAGGGTTCAGGTATTTGTCTTTCGCTACTCTTTTTTCTATCCGGTCAATAATCTTAACCGTTGTTTCAATTCCCACATCAGCACCAACCAACGCTTCTTCCAGGTTGTCCAGCACTTCTTCATCCACCGTACTCTTGCCGGCAATTGCTTTGGTTATTTTGGCAAAAAAACCTTCCTTGGTTTTTTGCAAACCCTGATCAAGGCTTTCCTTTTCATTTTTGCCGAATAGTTTATTAAAAAATCCCATGCTATTATTTTATTTCACGCCAAGCCGCCAAGACGCAAAATTAAGAAGGCCTTATAGCGTCTTTGCGACTTTGCGAGATAACATATTTAAACAACAAAAGCCATCCGTTTTGTCACGAATAGCTTTTGAATATTTTGACGAACTCAAAATTATTTTTGAGCTAAAAAATCTTTGATCTTGTCTTTGTGAACGATCTGTTCTTTAAAGGAATATGCACCTGTCTTGGGGCTGCGAACTGCCTTTATCACTTTTGTCCAGTTTTTTGCATCGGCTGCTGCTCTCGCATCTTTGGTTTTAATCGCCGTTTTTGCTGCTTTTGCCATGATTACTTGATTTCTTTATGAACAGTTACTTTTTTCAGAATGGGGTTGAACTTTTTCAGTTCTAATCTCTCCGGATCGTTCTTTTTGTTTTTTACCGTGATGTAACGGCTGGTGCCCGGCTTACCACTTGTTTTGTGTTCGGTGCATTCCAGTATCACTTGTACACGACTACCTTTCTTTGCCATTTTATTTAAACGTTTAAATTCTTAAATTTTTTCTCCCCTTGCTCTCAGTTCTTTCACCACCGTAAAAAGACCTTTTTTATTAATGGTACGGATAGCATCTGTTGTTAATTTCAGTGTAATCCACTTATCTTCTTCAGCGAGGTAAAATTTCTTTTTCTGCAAATTGGGCAGAAAACGACGCTTGGTCTTGATGTTGGAGTGGGAAACCTTGTTTCCACCCACCGGAACTTTACCTGTAACCTGACATACTCTGGCCATAATTGATACTATTTTTCGGACGGCAAAGGTAGGGGAAAGAAATGTAAAATATAGAATGTAAAAAGAGAAATTTAAAAGGTTTTTCCGGTGTTTTACCCACATATTGCGGAAAGGTTGCCTGTACTGATTTTCAGATCAGGTAAAGGGATTCCCTGCTCACTCCTGTCTTTTGCTGAATGACTGTTTTCAGATAACTTCGCAACTCCCGATAAACTAATTAACTAATAACTAATTAACGAAAACAATGGCATACGATGTAGTGGTTCTTGGCAGCGGCCCTGGTGGTTATGTGGCGGCTATCCGTGCAGCCCAGTTAGGTTTTAAAACGGCAATTATTGAAAAAGAAAGTCTTGGAGGCATCTGCCTCAACTGGGGCTGCATACCGACTAAAGCCCTGCTGAAAAGTGCACAGGTGATGGAAGACATCAAACATGCCAGCGGATATGGTATTGAGGCAACGGGTAAGGCAAACTTTGAGGCCGTTATTAAACGTAGCCGTGGGGTTGCTGATAAAATGAGCAAAGGCGTTCAGTTCCTGATGAAGAAGAATAAGATTGATGTGGTGATGGGCTTTGGTAAATTAGTTGCCAAAGGAAAGATTGAAGTGAGTGATAAAGATGGTAAGAAACAAATAGTTGAAGGAAAACATATCATCATTGCAACAGGCGGCCGCAGCCGTGAACTACCAGCATTGAAACAGGATGGTAAAAAAATAATCGGTTACCGGGAAGCAATGAATTTGCCATCGCAACCAAAATCAATAATCGTGGTTGGTAGTGGTGCTATTGGTGTTGAGTTTGGTTATTTCTACAACAGCATGGGAACAAAAGTTACCATCGTTGAATTTTTGCCAAGAATCGTTCCGGTAGAAGATGAAGAAATTTCTAAAGAATTAGACAAGAATTTTAAGAAGAGTGGAATTGACATCATGGTGAACAGTGAAGTGATTGCTGTTGATACATCCGGTGCTGGTGTGAAAGCCACCGTGAAAACGGCTGATGGAGAAAAGATAATAGAAGCAGATATTTTATTAAGTGCTGTGGGTGTAGCTGCTAATATTGAAGGAATTGGTTTGGAAGAACTCGGTATCAAAACTGATAAGGGCCGTGTACTGGTTGATAAATATGGCCAGACAAATGTGCCGGGCTTTTATGCGATTGGTGATTGTGCACCGGGACAAGCATTGGCCCATGTTGCCAGCAAGGAAGCCATCATTACGGTAGAGAATATTGGTTACAACGAAAAGAAATATGATCATCAGCCGGAAGCTTTGGATTATAACAATGTGCCGGGCTGTACCTACTGCTATCCTGAAATAGCATCTGTTGGTTACACGGAGAAGCAGGCAAAAGAAGCTGGCTATGAAGTGAAGGTGGGTAAGTTTCCATTAAGTGCAAGTGGTAAAGCTTCTGCAGCGGGGCATACAGAAGGTTTTGTAAAAGTAGTATTTGATGCCAAGTACGGTGAGTGGCTCGGCACCCATATGATTGGTTATAACGTAACTGAAATCATCATCGAAACAGTATTGGGAAGAAAATTAGAAACCACTTACCATGAAGTGCTGAACAGTATTCACCCCCACCCGACTATCAGTGAAAGTGTGAAGGATGCGGTTGAAGTGGCTTATGGGGAGGCGATACATTTATAGAACTATAATTAATAAGATTAGAAAGGATTATGAGGAGACTTGTAATCCTTTTTTAATTTTACTATTGACAAAGGAATATGGAAAAGAGATTTTTATCATTATAGATAAATAAAAGCCCCGGATCACTCCAGGGCCTTGCTTGCCGTTAGTATAAATTTGGTTGCGACTCTTAAAACTTTATAAACTTCTGCTTCATAGACTCCCCATCATCCTTTTTCGCTGCAATGAAATAGATACCCGGTTTCAATTTACTGATGTCTATCCGCTGTACTTTTGAGGTAATCGTCACATTCATAACGGTTTGCCCCTGCAAATTGTGTACAAAAATTGTTTTCCCCATCCACCGTATATCATACGAAAGATCGAGTTGCAATTCATTAGTAGCCGGATTCGGATACAATCTTGCCTGCAGCCATTTAGGATCTTCTTCCGGTAATGGTGATTCAAATATCAAAGGAATGTTCAATCCTTTTGAAACCAGTAAAGAATTTCTAACGCCTCCCGGTTCAAACAAAGCCCTCATTCTTGCTTTTTGTCCCAGAGTAAACATATTCATGCAGGCATCGCTTGTAAAATCCATATAGTTCATATACATGTCACCGCTAGGGCCATTGTTGCAGGAGATTCTTATACCAGAAGGGCATTCAATATTATACCATGCCTGTTTGGGAGTGTCGGCAACGGCGTCATCCCCGCAATCTGCATCACCCCATAAATGTTTTAATCCCAGCCAATGCCCCGCTTCATGCACGGCTGTTTTACCCATATTATATGCTGCACCGCCGTTTACACCAAAAGCAGGAAATCCTATTACAATCCCGTCATTATTTTCAGGGCCACCCATCACACTGGAATAACCGGCTACCTGTTCCAGGTTGCACACCCAAATGTTCAGGTAGCTTTTTGGGTCCCAGGCATCATCACCCATTTCAGAAGAGAACTTCATTCTATCATTGGCTTCCCACCTTACAATCGGTGTGTATTTCCGGATGATACCTGTTGTAGATCTTCTACGGGGATCAGAAATGGCCAAATGGAATTCTATTTCGCAATCGGCTGCCAGTGATTTAAACCTTGCTGGTGTATTAGTAGTGTCTTCATGTTGACGGCGAAAATAGTTGTTCAAAGCAGTTATCTGGCTTTGCACCTGTGCATCAGTTATTTTTTCGGAGGGAAGATGGTAAAGATTATGTACGACCACCGGTATTTTAATAACAGTGCCTTCTAATCTTGCTGCGGTGTTATTCTGTGCATTTATAATATGCTGCCGGGTAAAGTTTTCGATAGCATTCATTTTACCTGCCAGGGAAATATCTTTTTTCAATTGCTCCTGCTGGTAGGAGAAAGAGGAACAACGTTGTGCAGTTATTTGATTTGTCATCGCCAACGCAATAAGGGTAAACATTAATCCTGCCTTCATAAATTTCCAAGTCATTTGTGAGTTACGGCATAGCAACAGTTGTACTGCTATGAGTCGTTCAGGAGGAAATGGAAATAAAAGAGGATTATTGGGGAATTAAAGCAGGCGATTCAGGGATACGATTTTCAGAAAACGAATTTTCTTTGGTGGAAAGAATTAATGTGAACCAAATATAATCCTTTTAATGAATTGTACAATAAGTTTTTACATCGTAGTTTTCCGATACCGGGCATTCCTTCTAAAAGCTTTAACAGGCATAACGGCTGCCAGCACTTATTTTTGTCTTAAATCAATCTTGTACATGAAAAAAATTCTTTTTATTGCTGCCCTTTCAGGTTTTGTGGCTTGTAAAAACAAAGATGGAGAGAACCCCGGCAAACCCGATCCGAATGCTCCGAAAAGCATGAGTTATTCTATCATTGCCACTTATCCGCATGATACTTCTTCTTATACCCAGGGAATCCTTATTTATAATGGTGCGCTCTATGAAGGCACCGGCAACTATGGTGCTTCGAAACTGAAGAAAATTGATCTTAAAACAGGCAAGACGGAAAAGGAAATTTCGCTTGATAAGAAATATTTCGGAGAAGGAATTACCATTCTGAATGATACGGTTTATCAGCTCACCTGGAAAGAAAAAACGGTGTTTGTTTACACACTAAAAGAGTTTAAAAAAATAAAAGAGTTTACGATCAACACAGAAGGCTGGGGTCTTACTACGGATGGAAAGCAGTTGATTGCCAGCGATGGCAGCAGTACCATTTATTATTATGATCCCTCCACGTTCAAACTTTTAAAGACACAGGATATAACTGAAAGCGGAAGTCTTTCTTATAATTTAAATGAACTGGAATATATCAATGGGTTTATCTATGCCAATCAATACCAGGCACCTTATATTTTTAAAATTGATCCTGCCACCGGCCAGATTGTGGCTAAAGCTGACCTTAATAAAATGTGGGACCGGATAAAAGCAATTGATCCAAAAGCTGATGTTCCCAACGGTATTGCTTACGATACAGCAACAAAGAAAATTTATATCACCGGGAAATTATGGCCTGAGCTGTATGAAGTGCAATTTGGGCAATAAATTATTATAGAAAAGAAGAAACTCATTTTTCCACAACCACTACAAACTCCTGCTCCAACCCCAACGAATGTTCATATAGCTTATTGATAAATTCCCTTCCCCACTTTGCATAGTAATAACTAAGATTCTCTCTGCGTTCCTGCAGGCCATTTCCGGGAAATAAATTTTCTTTAATCGTATGTATCTGCCGTTGCTGGTCAGTAAATTTTCTTTTCTCAGCACGGAGCATTTTCTTTTCCAATTCCTGCAGCCGATAAACCGTATTTACTTTCAGGGCATCTACATGTTTTTCCAATGTACGGTCAACAGCGGTGGCTTGTTTTTTAAATGTGTCGTATAACTGTTCTAGTGCGGGAAGAGAACCATTTAATTTTATTTCAGTTTTGCTTTCTCTGGCTACTACCCTGTTAAGCAGTTCCTGTTCAGGCAAAAAGAAATCTTCTGCTGTAAACCCAAGATGAGAAATTTTTTCCTGCCACTTCTTTTCTATAATTAAAAAAGAATTGCGCAGTACCAAAACAGGAAATGGAACTTTATAATGTTCAAACAGGCCTTTTAGCTGTAGCCAATATGCTGTTTCACCACCACCCCCAATAAATGCGATGTTGGGTAAAATTGTTTCCTGGTATAATCCACGAAGAATAACATTGGGACTGAAACGTTCGGGATAATCCTGTAGCTCTTTCTTTAATTCATCTTCCGGCAGGTCAAGGCTTGTACCTTGTGCCTTGTACCTTGTACCTTGTTTTACAATTCTTTCCCTTTTATCTTCTGTCAAATAAAACAAATTAATCTCCCTCGGATTCACCTGCACTTTGTATCCGGCCTTAGAAAGTTTTAAAGTAGTATCCTCTACTATTCCCGAAGCTCTTTGGTGCAACAAATCATCTTCAAACAATTTTATCATTTGCTTTTTCAAGGCTGCGTTATCCGGGAGCAAAACTACCAAACCATATTCTGCAAATAAATTGTTTACAAACCGGAAAGTGGCATCCTGTATCGTTGTTCCTTCTGTATAATATTTTTTAATTTGAGAAACAATCTCATTACCATTTGGCAGAACGGATAACTGTCCCTCCATTAAGTCAATCAGATTAATCAAATCTTTATCAACTTTCATTCTTCCCACAGCGCCGGTTTGTTTTGTTTTCCAAACTAATTTTTCACCACCGGGATAAATATGATTCAGTTCATCCAGGTCAGCATCTTCAGAACCGATATAGAAAACCGGAACAAAATTTTGTTTGGGCAGCGAAGCCTTTAAATGATCAGCCAGTTTAATGGCATGAATAATTTTATAAATAAAATACAACGGCCCTGTAAAAATATTATTCTGATGGGCAGTAGTGATGGTGAAAGTATCTTCCGACAAAAGCAATTCAATGTTCTTTTTTACTTTATCGCTTGCCGCAACTGCTTTGTATTGCTTTTTCAATTCCTCTGCCAGCACTTCTCTGTTCGTACCAAATTTTTTTCTTGCTTCTATCGCTTTTTGAATGCCCTGCAAACTGGGTGGATGGGTAAAGAAAGGTTTCAATGCGGCCGCCTGGTCAATATAATCCAGAGCAATCTTTGAGAAAGCTCCTGTCTGGCGATAAGGCAACCGGGTAGATGTACAGTCCATAAGCGGTAGTAAAAGTAAGAAGTCCACTGATTTATTCAGCACAGATTACAAAGATGGACACAGATTTAAGAAAACCTTTCAGGATTAAAGGCGGTTAATTCAATCGCAGGCTTTTCGCCTCCTATTATTTCTTTAATTAACTGGCCCGTTCCTGCCGCTGCACTCAATCCCAGCATGGCATGGCCGCCGGCATAAGTGAGATTGGTGAATTGATGATGCCTTCCGATATACGGCATACCATCCGGTGTAACGGGGCGGTACCCAAACCATGCTTTTGAGACATCGGGTTGAGGTAAATTCATCGTGGGGTAATATTTTTTGAAAGCAGTATGAATCGCCATTACCCTCTTGGGCAAAATAGTATCGCTGTGACCACTCAATTCCATAGTACCTCCAATCCGCAGCCATTTATCAATAGGTGTAGTGGCAGTTCTGTCATCCACCAGGATAGAGGGATACTGTAAATTCTTTTCAAGCTCCTTATATACCACACTATAGCCTTTACCCGGCTGCATCAGCATCTTTATCCCCAGCAGTTTTGAAATATTACCCAGCCAGGAACCGTTGGCAATAACTAATTCATCGCAGTTTATATTTCCTTTATTGGTTATGACAGCCTGTATTTCTCCATTGCTTTTTTCAAATCCTGTTACTTCGGTATTCAGCCAGAACTTAACTTTATTTTTTTGCAGGTGATTGAATAATGACTGCATAAACTTTGCTGAATTGAGGTGGCAATCATCAAGGTATAAAATACCACCGGCCACATTTACTTCCACGGCGGGTTCGTATTCCTGCACCTGCTGCGGAGTACACATAATTGTTTTCAGTCCGAATCCATTTGCCTGCTCTGCCAAGTGTTTTTCATGTTCCCCGGTCTTTTCAGTTTTATACAGCATCCAGCAACCTTTCTCTATCATATCAAATGAATCCGGCAATTCATTTTTTAAATCATTCATCAGGTGACGGCTCAGTTGCAGGAGGTTGTTCAAGTGTGGAGCACTTTGTTCTACATGCTGTGCATTAGCTTTTTTCCAGAAAGTCATGCCCCAGCGCATAAGGTCAAGATTCAGCCTTGGTTTGATATAAAAAGGAGAAGAAGAACTCATCATCCATTTTAATCCCTGCGATATTATACCCGGTGTAGCTAAAGGAATAAAATGAGAAGGGGAAATATATCCCATGTTACCAAAAGAACAGCCGTCAGTAATGTCATTCCGTTCGACAACCGTTACTTCATGCCCTGTCTTTTGCAAATAATAAGCGGAGCATAACCCGATTACTCCGCCGCCGATAATAGTTACTTTCATATATTCAATTGTGAATCGTCAATAGTGAATGGTGAATTAAAGCCAGGATTGACTATTCACTTTTCACCATTCACTTAAATAACCTGGAACCCATACGCATAAGGATCATCTTCCTTATCAATCCAGATGGTATTGTATCCATAAATTTTTGCCCAACCTTCCACGGAAGGACGGATAGCTGGCTTTCCTGCTAATGTCAATTCTTCCTCAATTCGCCCAATGAATTTACTGCCGATAATACTTTCATGAATAAATTCATCACCTTTCTTCAGTTTCCCCTTTGCATACCATTGTGCCATTCTTGCACAGGTGCCGGTGCCGCAGGGCGAACGGTCAATGGCTTTATCACCATAGAATACTGCATTTCTTGCTGTTGAAGTTTTATCTAACACTGCACCCGTCCATAAAATATGAGAGCATCCTTTTATCGTTTCATCTTCGGGATGAATAAATTCATAATTGGCATTGATATATTTTCTCAACCCTCTTGCCCAGGCAATTAGTTTATCGGCAGGATAATATTCCAGCCCGTTGAAGTTTTTCTGAACATCTACGATGGCATAAAAATTTCCACCGTAAGAAACATCAATTACCAATTCGCCCAATTCAGGACAATCAACCAGCAACTCTGTTGAATGAAGAAAGGCAGGAACATTGGTCAGCTTTACACTTTTCACTTTATCCCCTTCCATTAAATAATTAATAAGCACAAGCCCTGCCGGTGTTTCCATTCTTACCACACCGGGAATTTTCGGCTTTATCAATTTTTCTTCTATTGCAATGGTAATGGTACCAATCGTTCCATGTCCGCACATTGGCAGGCAACCACTTGTTTCAATAAATAAAACAGCTATATCATTCTGCGGATCATGCGGGGTATATAAAATACTTCCACTCATCATATCATGTCCTCTTGGTTCAAACATCAGCCCGGTTCTTATCCAGTCAAATTCTTTCAGAAAATGCTGCCGCTTTTCACTCATATTATTTCCCGTCAATACAGGCCCGCCTTCTTTCACCAAACGAACAGGGTTGCCGCAGGTGTGTGCATCAATACAATTAAAAACAAATCTTCCGTTGTTCATAGCCAATGTAAAGCTGGTTTTTTATTTAGTTGATTTTACTGCCACACCTACCATGCTATCTGCTGTGCCATAATACAAGAACCATTTTCCTTTAAAGAAAACCAGCCCTTCTATAAATGTAGTGCCGGCCTGGTATTGACCTTTTATTTCATGAGGCAGGTCGGGCTTAATAAAATAATTGTCACACCTGGCAATTAGTTTGGAAGGATCTTTTAAATCGAATAATGCCTGACCGCCACAATATGTTCCTTTCGGAATGGCAGGATCTGCATTTTCATTCTCAATATTCTTTCCATTATACAATAATAAAATGCCCTTGTCAGTAATCAATGCAGGTGGCCCGGGTTCTGTAAGATGACTGTCAAATTTTTTTTCTCTTGGTTTCATGGCAACAAATAATTCCTGTTGTTCATTTACTACCGGTGTCCAGTCAACCAGGTTTTCTGAATGCGCCAGGTACATCGGGTTTTCGCCCCAGTACATCCAGTATTTACCATTCACGGTTGCAGCAATAATCTTTTTGTTTACCATTTTTGTTACTACCGATCCGGACTTGCTCCAGGTATTTAAAAACTTACCCTTATATGCTTTGGCAAATGCTGGTCCATGTTTTTTCCAGTGAACCAAATCCGGCGATGTTGCCACACTAAGTCTTGCCACATCACGGTTCCAGCTGGTATAAAGCAATACATAGGTACCATCTTTTTTTTCTACAATGCGGGGATCTTCGCAGCCACCTGGATAATCGTATTGCAGAAACTCACTGCTATCCGGGTACAATACAGGGTCTTTCATTTTTGTAAAATGAATACCATCATTACTGATTGCCAAACCTATTCTTGATGTCCGCATCCCAATGGCAGTACCGGGTATGTCTTCAGCCCGGAATAAAATATACACTTTGCCTTTACGAACAACAGCTGCCGGGTTAAACACATCGGCCTTCTGCCATTGCACCATTTCTTTTTTTACAGGGCAAAAGAAAGTGTAAGAAGAATCCGCCTGCATAATGGGATTAAAGGATGGTTTTACAAAACCTCTCATTTCCCATGATGCTGCTTTTTGGGCATGTACAACAACTGATAATAATAATACAAGCAGTAATTGCAGGTTCACTTTTATAATTGATTTTTTCATTTTAAAATTTCCTCAAACTCATTTCAGATGAAAACATAAAACCTATTTCAGTAGTTGCAAATTATCCAGCACATATACTCCTCTTCCATAAGTACCTATCACCAATTTTTTATCTCTTGGATGAATAAACATATCATTTACGGAAACAGCCGCAGGCATATTACCGTTAATGGCTGTCCAGCTCTTCCCAAGATTTTTGCTGATATAGACACCTATATCTGTTCCGCAATAAAGTGTATTGGGTTTATCTACATCTTCAATAATAACATTCACAGGTGATGCAGGAAGATTAGCAGCAACAGATTTCCAGATGGCACCGTTATTTTCTGAGACATAAATATACGGCGTATGATTATCCTCCCTCCTGTCGTTCAGCACTGCATATACTCTTGCAGGATTGTACCCCGAGGCAGTAATTTTTATCACATGTTTATTTACAGGTAATCCTTTGGTGACCTCTTTCCAGTTTTCACCATCATTCCTTGTCAGCCAAACACGGCCATCATCTGTACCTGCATATATTGTTCCCCGGTTTTCTCCTTCTGCAATAGCAGTAATGGCCTGGTGATAGATAAGATAAGGATACACACCCATCTTTGATTTATCATTATAAGAAAGATCTTCACTGATGCGTTTCCATGTATCACCCCCATCTTTTGATTGATACAAATGCTGCAGCCCATGATAAATAACTTTATTATTAAACTTTGATAGCAGAGTTCCGGCCAGCCATTCGCCCCGCAATGAATCAATGGCACCAACTGCAAACATCTTTATCCGTTCACTCCGGGTGCTGTCTGGTTTACTCATATCGCTTTTCATCAGCCTGCCATAAAAACTACTGGAAAAAATAATATCAATGTTCCTCGGGTCAACCTGTATCTGTGTACCCTCACCTCCGGGTGCATAATTCCAACGGCGAAGGGTAGAATCCTGTGGTGTACCAAATGTATTGATGATGTTTCCGCTGAAAGTTCCCTCATCCTGTATGGAACCAAACACATTGAAGGGTATATCCATATCATACGAAACAGTATAGAATTGCGTAGTAGGAATTTTATCAAAAAAATTATTCCACACTTTACCGCCATCCATCGTTGTGCTTACACCGCCATCATTTCCCAATATCATCCTGTCCGGGTTTTCTTCATCAAACCACAAAGCATGATTATCGCCATGTATCCATTCACTTCCTTCTGCTGTATCTTTTACCTGCTTCCATGTTCTGCCGCCATCTTCTGATTTTGCCCTTGTCACTCCCAACGCATACACTTCATTTTCATTTTTAGGGTCCACTCTTATTTGCCCAAACACCCAACCATAAGTACCCGAAAATGGTTTAAAGAAATCATGTATCTCACTCATCTTCTCCCATGTTTCTCCTTTATTACTACTGCGATAGACAGCCCCGCCGATTACCACTTTCTGCACCTGTCTTTCATAGCTGTCTGTTTCGCCGGGTTTCGGATCTCTTTTTTTATTATGATCATCCACAAATGCGTACAAAATATTGGGATTGGAATGAGAAACAGCCAATCCAATTCTCCCTGTCCCTTTTGTATCGGGCAATCCCTTATCAATAATTTTCCATGTCTTGCCGCCATCTGTGGTTTTATAAATATGGTCACCATCTTCCGGAACGGGGTCGCTCCAGCGGCGGCGGATACGGTTCCACATAGAGGCATATAAAGTATTAGGGTCAGACGGATCCATCACCAGGTCAATACATCCGCTTTTTTCATTTTCAAATAAAATCTTCTTCCATGTTTTTCCGCCGTCCATTGTTTGATATACGCCACGGTCTTTATTATAGGTCCATTCATTACCGCTGGCCGCCACATACACCTTGTTGGGGTTTTTTGGATGAACGACAACTCTTGCAATAGTGCCTGAATTTTCCAAACCAATGTGCTGAAAACTTTTTCCTGCATTCACCGACTTGTACATTCCAACTCCCGGCAGCGATGCCCGGAAAATATTTGCCTCCCCGGTTCCCACATACAGGATATTGCTATTGGAAGGAGCCAATGCGATGTTGCCAATTGACAAAGTCGCTTCTTTGTCAAACAAGGATTTCCATGTCTCACCGCCGTCCTCGGTTTTCCATAAACCTCCTGTGGCAAAAGCGGCATAAATAATATTGGGGTTACCTGTTACACCAGCCACATCAGTACAGCGGCCACTGCGGGTGTCAGGGCCGGTCAGCCGCCATTGCAAATTTTTATACGGCGATTGTTGCAGCAGTTGCTGCTGCTTTTTAAAAGCTGCCAGCTTTTGTGCACCGGTGGTTTGTGTTTTTGCCGCTATGCAAAAGACCAGAAAAAGGGGGTAAAACAAAATAGACTTTCTCATGCAATGGTTTTGTAAATTCGTAACCTATTGTTTGCTATATGGAAACTTACGGAAAGATACTGCTGATTGCCATGCCAGCCTTCCTCCTGCTGGTTCTTTTTGAAAAATGGTATGGATTGCGCAAAGGCAAAGACACTGTCCGCAATATGGATATGGTGAGCAGCCTGACCAGTGGCGTTACCAATGTTACCAAAGATGTCATCGGTCTTTACTTTATCGTATTGTCCTATCCTTTTTTCTTAGACAAGCTGGCCTTTACCACTGTGCCCAATAAAATCATTACCTATATCATCGCTTTCATTGCATTAGACTTTGCAGGCTATTGGGTACACCGGCTGCAGCATGTCACCAATTTTTTCTGGAACGGTCATATCGTTCACCACAGCAGCGAAGAATTTAACCTGGCCTGTGCATTGCGCCAGAGCATTTCCTCTATTGTAAAAACATTTGCCATCTTTTTATTGCCGGCTGCATTGCTGGGTGTGCCGGAAATAGTGGTAGCTACCGTAGCCCCCTTGCATTTATTTGCCCAGTTCTGGTATCACACACAGCATATCAACCGTATGGGTTGGTTAGAGAAAATTATTATCACCCCATCGCATCACCGGGTACACCATGCCATTAACCGGGAGTATATTGATAAGAATTATGGCCAGATATTTATTTTCTGGGATAAATGGTTTGGAACTTTCCAGGAAGAAATACCAACTGTACCACCGGTTTATGGCATTACCCGGCCGGTACGCACCTGGAAC
Source organism: Chitinophagaceae bacterium (assembly GCA_031422725.1). Lineage (GTDB taxonomy): Bacteria > Bacteroidota > Bacteroidia > Chitinophagales > Chitinophagaceae > JJ008. The sequence continues at coordinate 17,195 of JANPMI010000197.1, forward strand.
CCGATAAAAATAAATTTTCAACATGCCTGGCTGCTGGTACAAGATGCCTGGCGGACCAGCAACTGGAAAGACAAATTTTTATTATGGTTTAAACCAACGGGTTACCGCCCTGCGGATGTAGCGGCCAAATACCCGGTGTATAAAATTGAAGATGTGTATCATTTTGAAAAATACAATACCAGAACATCTCCAGCATTAAATGTCTGGACATGGACACAAAACATCATACTGCTTTTATTTGTCAGCTTTCTTTTTGGAAATATTGCCACGATAAATGCACTGGATAAAAACTATATTTTCTGGTACGGTGGCTTTATCTTTTTAAGTGTGTATGCTCTTACGGAGTTGATGGACAGAAACCAATATGCCATTGTATGGGAAGCATTGCGGGGCAGCCTTGGTCTTTATTTTTTATACCAGCAGGATGATTGGTTTGGAGCAAATAGTTATCTTTCTTTTATTAAATACATATTAGGAGCTTACTTTATTTTTTCTATTGTTGTTACGGGTTGGTTTGTAGTGAAGCATAGGAAGGAAGATTTGATAGCTGTTACTATAAACTAAGAGGTTGTGCGTCATGCTTATTGAACACTCTAATAATTTAACAACCAAAACTAAATGGCAGACAATATAGACGAAGAGCATTTAGATAATCCGACAAATAATCAATCAGAAAATCCTCCTGACCAAATTATCTCCTCTGATGACACAGATGCTATTAACCAAAATCAAGA
>JANPMI010000198.1:0-5337 GCA_031422725.1 Chitinophagaceae bacterium
CACTTTGCTTTGGGGTTTTGAGAAATTGTATTAACGCATCGAAAACCAGAATCGTTCAGCAAAATGAGGACTAAAGAAAGTTTGAGGAACGAAAACGATTTTGTCCGTTCCGAACTTCTTCCTTCGGACATTTTGCTGAACACTGTAATTTATGATATAAGATGCTATAGTCCAAAAAAGTTAGAGGTTGAAAATTAAGTGTTTAGTGTTATACATTTTGTATTGTTATTAGGACAATCCATTCTACCATTCCAGCTCATTTTTTTTCCATAAGTCATCAAATGGGCTAATAATATTCACCAACTGTTTTTTACTTACATGCAAATACCGTTCGGTTGTCTTTAGGTTAAAATGGCCCAATAAGTCTTTTATATATCTGATGTCCGTTCCCTTATCTAATAAATGGGTAGCAAAACTGTGCCGCAGGCTATGTATTCCTACTTCCTTTCTTATCCCGGCTTTTTCTTTGGCATTTGAAAATATTTGTTGTACAGTCCTGGTCGGATAAGCAGTTAATGTTTGCTCTGACTCAAATAAATAAACACTGGGTCGGGGTTTGTATTCTTTTATATATTTCCTGAGAATGTCCAATACCAAGGGGCTTAAGTTTACATATCGGTCTTTTTTGCCTTTTGCCCGTTGTACAAGGATTTGCATCCTTCCACTGTCAATATCTGCAATTTTAAGGTTCACAATTTCACTTACCCGCAACCCGGAACTGTATGCCGTAAATAACATCGCCTTATGTTTTTTGTTGGACAATGCATTGAACAACTTTGTCAACTCTGTTTCATTTAATAGTTTGGGAAGCAAAAATGGTTTTTTGGGTCTCGGTATCTCCCAAAAAAATTTTTCCCTCCTCAGCACCTGTTCGTAATAAAACTTCATGGCATTGATGCGGCTGTGCAGTGTATTCTCAGTCAGTTTCAATTTTTCATAGCAATGTACAAGGTATTGTTTCAGGTGTTCCGGGGTTAAATCATCTGCCGGTATGTTTTTTATAAGCGTAAGCAATTGTGTCATCTCCCCAAGATAGGTTTTGATCGTAGAAGGGCTGTAGGCTTTCAGTTTCAGATGTTGCTGCATGGCCGGCAGCACATGACCATTAATTTTATGGATAGAGCCACCCTTGTAAATAGTTACTTGTTTATTCACCCAATTGGTGGCGGGCGCAGGCTTTTTAATGACAGTAACCGGTAATTTTTTTTCGTTGATTGGTGTCGGGCTGACAGGTGTAGGCTCCTTTATCTTTTTTGCGGCAAGATATTTATGCAGCTCCTGCTGCTCAATTACTGCTTTGCCTTTCAGGGCAAGTGCCAGTTTATTATAATTCTCTTTGCTTAACGGTATATACCAGGCTTTTTTTGTCTGGCTCCATTTAGCTCCTGCCTGTTTGCTGATAACTCCATTGAGGGAAGGAGAGTTTTCAAAGAAAATACCTATACATTCCTGGTTGCGGTGGTGGAGTGGTTTCAGCGTTACCTGTTTCATTCAGCCTTTTATTTACTGAATGAATGTACAACATCTGTTTCTTACATATTATCCTTCCAGGTGAATACTGAATACAATCATCCTGGATTGCATTTTATCAAACACACTGGAGAATTTAAGATTTTCTTCACGGGCATGGATATTGCGCAGCCCGTTGCTGATTTTTAGTTCAGGGGAAAAAATAAAACTTTCAAAAAAGAAATTGAAGCCGATGCCAAACTCAGGACCGAAATCATATTTTTCAATCTTTACCACATCATCCAATCTTTTTTTCCGGGCATTGGAGGCCATGTCAATGTCTGCTTTGAAGCCGGCTAATGTGTAAACCCTGAAATTGCCAATCCTGTCGCTCTGAAATTTTATCTGGAAAGGAAATGACATCGTTACTGATTCCACTTTTTTTGTTACTTCCGTCAGGCCGTCAATATCCGGGAATTTGAGTTTGTAAAACAGATTCCGTTCTACAAACATCAGTTGTGGATTGAAACGCAGTTGAAACCGGTTAGATAAACGGGTGGTAACATGCAGGCCAAGAGAAAATCCTCCTGAGTTTATTGGCTCAGCAACATAGACACTGTCGTCCTGTAAAAAACGGGGATGTAACTCTGTTTGAAAACGGGCCGAACTGGCACCGAGTGTAATGCCGAAATAATAAGGTTTGGCATCCTGGTCTTCTTTATTCAGATCTGTCCTGGTGTACTGCGCTATTGATGTATGGCCAGCCAACAGCAAACCCATGAACAAGACAAATCTGTTTATTCTTATAAAGGTTTTCTTCCGGAGTAAATACAGCATATCCCTAAACTTAGTGGTTTAAATTCCGTATCGGAATAACCCACTTTTTTTAAAATGTCAGTAAATAAAAGGCGGTCCGGAAATGCTTTGGCCGATTCATTTAAATAGTGATAAGCCTCTTTGTTTTGCCTGAACCAACGGGCTACCTGTGGTGCCACAATGCTCATATAAAGGTTGTATAAACTCTTAACAGCTTTACGACGTGGTTTTGAAAATTCCAGTACGATCAAACGACCGCCCGGTTTTAATACCCTCCACATTTCTGCAAGACCGTTTTCCAGGTTTTCAAAGTTCCGAACTCCAAATGCCACCATTACGGCATCAAACGTATTTTCTGCAAAATTTATTGTTTCTGAATCCCCCTGTTGTAAGTGGACTATATTAGCAAGTCCTTCTTTTTCAATCTTTTTTCGTCCCAATTCCAGCATTCCTTCTGATATATCAATGCCGGCAATGCGCTGCGGCTTCAGCATCTGGCAGGCCATAATGGCCATATCAGCCGTACCCGTAGCCACATCCAGTATTTGCTGCGGATTATCTTTCTTCAATAACCGGATAGCTTTTCTGCGCCAGCCAATATCTGTTCGGGCCGAGAGAAAGCGGTTCATCACATCATATTTTCCCGCTATGTTATTAAACATATCTGCCACCTGTTCTTTCTTGGTCTTTTCAGAATCTTTATACGGAGTAATATGATTGTGTGGTAATAATTGTGACATGGGGGTGCAAAGGTAAGAATGATGAGGCACAAGAAATAAACGACAAGGCACAAGAAAAAACCAGGCAGTAAACGAAAGAATGCTGAAATGGTTTCTATACTTTCTCCCTTGTGCCTTGCGCCTTGTACCTTTACCTGATGGAAATTATTTCTGCCAGCTATATCATCAGCAGTGCTACTTACAAGCAATGTCCCCCGGCGGATAAACCGGAATATGCATTTATAGGACGGAGTAATGTGGGCAAATCCTCACTGATAAATATGCTGACCAACAAAAAAATGCTGGCAAAAACATCCGGAACTCCGGGCAAAACAAAACTGATCAATCATTTTGAAATTATTTCTGCAGATAAAAAGAAATGGAATATTGCGGATCTTCCGGGTTATGGCTATGCGGCTACGGTTTCTCAGAAAGCGAGGAATAACTGGGACAACATGATTGAATCTTACATCCGGAAAAGAGAAAATCTCGTTTGTTTGTTTTTATTGATTGACAGCCGCCATGAACCACAGGCCATTGACCTGGAGTTTATTAATCAGCTGGGAGAATGGGAGGTCCCATTTGTAGTAATATTTACAAAAAGTGATAAAAACAAGCCAGGTGCTACCCTGCGCAATGTGGAGGCTTTTTTAGGCGCATTGAAGGAACGGTGGGAGGAAGCACCCCCTTATTTTATAAGTTCCGCCACCAAAGGGGAGGGGAGAAAGGAATTGCTTGGTTATATCCACAATTTGAATAAGGGTTTTCAACAATATAAAAAATAACCTGTTTGTGGTATAGGTCTTTAAAAATAATGTTCTAATTTGCAGTCAATTACGAGCCATCCTATTTATGAAGAAAATTTTATCCGAACGAAATTTAGCGGTTATTTTATTTGTGATGGTCCTCATCACTTTCTCTCTTGCCCAGGAAGACAGTAAGAAAATGGAGAGAATGTACAGCGGTGCGAACAGTTCACCTGCATCCCGGATTTTATTTACCCAACAACCTGCCATTAAATTACTGGGCCCTGTTTCGGGCAATGAGCCTACCACATTGCCAGCTGAATAATTTTCTGCACTTTTATTATCGTTTCCCAAAAATTAAAACAGATTAATTTTATTCCTCCTTACACCCTCCATTATTTGTTTTTAGCATAGCAGTATAACCCGGTTAGCCTTTAGGTTGATTAACTGATGATGAATATGCTTACAGGCTGAGAAAAAGAATGCGGAAAGGAAGGGGTGAGGGTGATAAAAGCATGTGCAGAGAATATCTCCACATTGAAGGGTTTTTGCAGGTTGCTCAGTTTACCACTTTATTGGCACAGCTGCTGCTGGCAAAAGCTTCCGGTTTTGCTTTAAAGGCAAAGCCCATACCGAGGATGTAGCCCATTGCTTCTTTAAGTGCATCGTTACTTTTGAAATGTGGATTGGTGTTGATGTCTGCATGAACTTCCATATCCACATCATACACGGTAAACAGGTTGCAGAGTTCATAAGCAATTTCAATGCTCTTCGCCACTTCCATCAGCATTCTTTCTTTGATAGTGTACTGCTGCCGGGTTTTATCGTTGTGAATGAACATAAATCCGCCATGTCCTTCCCGCAGGAAAACAATGACGGTGGCAAATTCTGTTTCCTGTCCCTTTACCTGTGAGTCGGTGCCGATGCAAACTTTCAAACGAAAGCCTTTTGCGATCTCCCGTTTGATAGCATTTTCCACAGCTTCCATAATGGGCATTTCAATTGGGTCGCCATTAAATTTTCTCCATCGCATAAAAAAGAGGTTTTCCCAAGATACAGGAAAACCTCTGAATAGCCAAAGTGTACGGATTAATGTCCCGCCCATGGCGGGACTGAAAAAATTTTATTGCCGCACCAATTTTTCCATCCACTGTTCTGTTCCGTTAGTAAAACGGATGACATATATGCCGGCTGTCATACCAGCAGGTGTAATAATATTAGATCCATTGGTCAGCTTTCCCTGTACCAGTGTTTTGCCGTTAAAATCATAGACAGCATAATTATAAATACCGGTACTGGATACTTCAAAAGAATTAGCTGTAATAAGATTGCTGACTACTTTTGGTCCGGCCATAGCTCCTGTTTTACGCAGTGTAACTATATTGGAATAATATTGCCGGCCATTGTCAAATGTTACATTCATCCGGTATTGAAGGGTGCCGCTGATGGAAGGTCTGTATTCGTAAGCCCGGTTATTATTATCAGCCTGTATTACGGAACTGAAATTTCTTCCATCGGAAGACACTTCCAGTATTTGCTGTGTTACCTGCTCATCTGCATCAATGATCCAGCTGAGCTGATGACGGTCGCTATTCATCTGTCCGTGC
>JANPMI010000199.1:0-5360 GCA_031422725.1 Chitinophagaceae bacterium
AGGGCATTAATTCTCCCAATGCTCCTTTGTGGTTGAGAGAACCTGGAAAACTTCGCTATTTTGAATACCTGACCGAAAGCAAAACAGTGTATGTAAAGCATAGTGGAGTTCAGGATGAACACAATGAAACCATTGCGCAGTTCTTTGCAAAACTGTTCCGCTTTGTGGATAGTAATGATGTAGATAAATTAATACTTGATATCCGGTTGAATGGCGGCGGTAATAATTATCTCAACAAACCAGTCATTACCGGTATCATCCAGGCAAAAAAAATAAACCGCAAAGGTCATTTTTTTATCATCACCGGAAGAGAAACGTTTTCTGCTGCGCAAAACCTAACCAATGAACTGGAAAAATATTCTGAAGCCATTTTTGTCGGTGAGCCTACATCAGAAAATGTAAATTTCTTTGGTGACACCCGGACAGAAATACTACCCAACAGTAAACTCAATATTAATCTCAGCTGGCTTTGGTGGCAAAACCTTGACCCCCGGGACAAAAGAAAATGGACGGCCCCGCAACTGGCTGCTGATCTCAGCTTTGATGATTATAAAAAAGGAATTGATCCGGCGATGAATGTCATTATGAATTATAAAGCTGAAGGATCTATTGATGAACAACTCAGGAACCTGGTGCTGGCCGGAAAATATGATGAGGCCGTTGCTGCTGCTAAGCAATACCTGGCAGATCCGCTGCACCGCTATTACAAAGATGACCTGGAAACCAAAGTGAATGATTTTGGCTACAGGCTGATGAATCAGAATAAATTTGAGCAGGCCAACAAAGTACTGCATATGAATGTGCAGTTGTTTCCTGAGTCAGCCAATGTGTATGACAGCTATGCTGAAAGCTGGTGGAAACTGGGGAATAAAGAAGAAGCCATTAAATTCTACAAGATTGCCATCAGCAAAGACCCCAACGGTGTTACAGGTGAAAATGCAAAAAAAATACTGGAGCAAATACAAGGCAAAGAAGATAAAAAAGGATTTTAAACAGGCTTGTTGGCGATGATTTGAAATGATGGTTGGAACGAAAAGATAACAGTGACCATGATAAAAGTCATTACTCCTTCTTTTTGTTTTTATTATCCCTTCGCATCTTTCTTAATTCTCTGGTGGTCCAGATAATCAGCGGTATCGTAACAGCAAGTACGAAACCTAAAACGATATATTTCAACCAGGGTTTCAAAAAAGGTCTGCTGCCAATAAAATACCCGGCTAATACAAAACTCAATATCCAGACTACGGAACCGGTAAATGTCAATAAAATAAAGCGGCGGAAATTAAGCCGGAATATTCCCGCAACGACAGATGCAAAGGTCCTGATTATTGGCAAATACAACCCCAGTGTCAACGCCAGCCAGCCATACTTTTTATAAAATGACTCTGCCGTTACAAGGTGCTGCTTCCGGAAAAATTTTGAATCCTTCTTCCTGTATAATAAAGGACCTGTTTTCCGGCCAAACCAATAACCGGTAATATTACCCATAACGGAGGCGAGGATCAACAGGCCGCAGGTGGTGTAAATATCATAGTGCAGATCCCCGGTGGCAACCAAAATTCCTGCCGTAAATAAAAAAGCACCGGTAGGTATAAAAAAACAGAAGAATAAGCCGGTGCTGCCAAACACCATCAGGCAAACGATCAGTAATCCACCATGCCTGATCAATGATTCCGCATCAATGAACAGGAAATTATTATTTAAAAGATAAAAGATATTCATTTGCAGTATGCTGATTAACCAGGCGATAAAATTAGCAGGAATTAATTTCTTTTATTGTGGTTACCGTCTTTGTACTATTTTATTATTGAAACCCATCCTTCACCATCATCCAGAATTTATCTAAAGCGATGATGCGGGGCTTGAGGAAAGAAATAATTGCCGGCCAGTCGGCTTCGTTAAAAACATTTACTCCGTTTACTGTTTTGCTTATCTGGCTAACCTTATTGCCCTCTTCATCCTGCCTGTGCAGTTGCCAGTTCCATTTTTCACCAATTGTTTGCTCCAGCATTATTTTCAATTGCTTCAATTGCTCAAAATAATGTTGCTGCATTGCTGTATCAGGATGCCGCAACTCAATAGCAACAGCCGCAATGTTTGTATCAGCATCCATCCGGAAATAAAGATGACGGATACCGGTTTTATAATTCAGCCAGTTGACCGCATCACCACCGGCACCGTACACCGGCCGCATATATTGTCCAAAACTTGTCCAGAATTTTTTCCGTATCAGCGATGCCTCCTGCCTGGTGTACATAACTGCAAATTAATAACTGGCACAGTTTTTCTTTTAACTAATTCAAAAAAGATATGAAAGGTTTTTTTAAAACACTGATAGCTGGCTATGCCGGCTGGAAATGGGGCGGCGGATGCCTTGGATTTATAGCCATTTTTGTGGTTGTATATTTTTTGCTGGGGAAGGTGAATTGCTGAAAATATCCCCCGGTGCTGCTTTTCCCAAAATTCATTGTACTTTAAGTTTCCCAAAGTGAGGAAAATTTACAATTTTTGATATTTCAGCAGGTGAAAAGAATATACATTCAATTCAGAATTTTTTGTTTACTGCTTCTGGACTGGCTAACCAGGAAAAAAGGCATCAGTATTACTTTTAATGGACTAAAACTAAAAATACCTGGTCGCTACTATCGTTATTTTACAGAAGGATATGAGAAACATAATTTCCTTTTTTTAAAAGAAAAAATAAAACCGGGGGTTATCTGTATTGATATTGGTGCGCATATCGGCATCTACACAGTGTATATGGCCAAATTAAGCAATGCACCTGTATTTAGTTTTGAGCCCACCCCCTCTTCCCTGAAAACATTAAAAAAAATAGTTGCTATTAACCATTGTGAAGACACTGTTACGATTCTTCCCGCAGCCGTTGCTGAAAGAACAGGTAAAACCAGTTTCTATTTAAACAATTCTGTTCTTTCGGGCAGTGATGGCACCCGGGTAGCAGAGGCCAACAGCCTTGTGTATGTTGATTTCGGAAAAACAATCAACAAGGAAAAAATTGAAGTAGATACCTTTTCAATAGATGATTTTGCCGAAACTAATAACCTGAAAATAGATTTTATTAAAATTGATGCGGAAGGATCTGAACTTGATATTTTAAAAGGTGCCGGCAAAACTATTTTAAAAGACCGGCCCTCCGGTATCATAAGTGTCCATTGTTTTGCTTTTACTGATAAAGAACAAACACTGGCTGACATCTGGCAGATACTAAGCGATTACAAATTAATTCCTTTATTTGAAAAGGAAGAAATGACCAGGTTGCAGTTTCTGTCAATGAGTAAAACAGATATTTTTGATTTTCAATTCATATCCCGTCTGACTTAAGTCCAAAAAATAAGCTTTACCCCATTATTTATATGAACGGCACTGGCTTTCCTTAAATACATTGTATTTTAAACTTCTAAAAAAGTACAATGAGAAAAATATTTTGTATTCTCCTCTTTTGCATTTGGGGAAAATTTGCCGTTGCACAGTCAGCAAAAGAACAAATAGAGAAAGCCTCTCTTGATTATATCGAAGGGTTTTATGAAGGCGACACCGTCAAACTGATACGAAGCCTGAAGCACTCGCTGTACAAATACGGATACTGGAAAAACAAAACCACCAGCAACTATGATCCTGATGGCCAGATGACTTTTACACAGGCACTTGATTATGCCAAAAAAGTGATGGAGAAAAAGAGTTTTGCCAAACCTGATGCACCTAAAAAAATAGAAGTATTGGATATTATGAATACTATTGCCGCAGCAAAAGTTACTGCCTGGTGGGGAGTGGATTATATACTGCTGGCCAAACAAGATGGTAAATGGATGATAGAACAGGTATTGTGGGAAGGGCCATTGGAGAAATAAATATTTCAATATTTTCATTACTTAAATTATTAGTATGCGTATTGCCTTTATTTTTTCAACTATTATCGCAGGTTGCCTGCTTACCCATTCCTGCAACACCAGTTCAACCGCTAACCCTGAAAAAGTGAAGAATGAAATTGCTCAAGCTGAAAAAGATTTTGAAAAAATGGCTGCGGAGAAAGGAATTGCTGAAGCGTTCTGGTATTTTGCCGATTCCAATGCAGTCTTAAGGGGAGGAAACGACTCACTGATCAGGGGAAAAGAAGGCATCAGGAATTTTTTCTCGGCAGATCGCTTTAAAAACGCCTCCGTAAAATGGTCACCGGATTTCATTGATGTCGCCGAAAAAGGCGATATGGGCTATACCTATGGCAAATATGTATGGCAGTCGAAAGACAGCACGGGTAAGATCGAAGAATCCAGAGGTGTTTTTCATACCGTTTGGAAAAAACAAAAAGATGGAAGCTGGAAATTTGTGTGGGATTAAAATCGCTGCTCACCTGTCTCCTTTCTCTTTATCCTTATCTTTTCCTGTAACATTGCAGCATGTTACAGCAAATAGCTCCTTACTTCGGTTACCTGGCTTCGATACTTCTCGCCATAGGGTTATTGGTTAACAACGACCTTAAATTCAGGTGGCTTAATACTGGTGGCAATATTGCATTCATCATTTATGGAGTAGTGCTTGGTGCAGTTCCCATTATTCTTACCAACAGCATCCTGCTTACTATCAACCTTTTTTATCTCTATAAAATTTACAACCGAAAGGAACATTTTGAATTACTCGAATTCAGTTCAGGCGGTATCCTGGTTGACAGGTTTTTAGCTTTTTATAAAACAGATATTGCCGCCCACTTCCCCAATTTTAAAAGAGAACAATTAGAAGGCAACCTGAATTTTGTAGTACTGAGAGACCTGGTAGTAGCCAATATCTTCAGCACAGCTGTGACAGGGGATGGCAATGCAGAAGTAATCATCAACTATACTGTTCCAAAGTACAGGGATTATAAAGTGGGCCGTTTCATTTTTGATAAAGAAAAACAATATCTCCTTTCAAAAGGAGTAAAAAGAATTTATTATACCACCGTTGCCAACCGGCGGCATGAAAAATTTTTGATCGTCATGGGCTTTACAAAAGAACTAATCAGTGGAAAACAATGTTTTATAAAAAGCCTTGCTGAGTAAGAACACCGGGAACATTCTGACCCCTGCCAACAATTTTATAATGGACAATTTTTGAATAAGTTTTCTGTACCTTTCTATTACTAAACCTTTCATCATGAATCAGCAGCAGGAAGAAATCAGGGAACAGCAAAAACAATCCTGGAACAAATTTTCGGCTGGCTGGAAAAAATGGGATGAACTCACTATGGATTTCCTGAAACCAATGGGACAGGAAATTATTAATGCTGTCAAACCTGCAGGTAAAGAAGTAATATTAGACAGTGCTGCGGGTACTGGTGAGCCGGGACTTACTATTGCCACCATGCT
>JANPMI010000200.1:0-2671 GCA_031422725.1 Chitinophagaceae bacterium
CATCAACTTTATTAAACCTGTTCATACGGATGATGAATTAACTGCTGAAGCCAAAGAAATACATAATGGAAAATCAACCGGACTTTATCACATCACTATTACTAATCAGAAAAATCATGAAGTAGCTATTTTCAAAGGTCTATGCTACAGGACGGACAAGGAGTTAATAAGTACAAAGAATAAACAAGGTATATAAAGTAAATACAGCTTGCAAAGTAAATTGAGTTCTATGGGTAATGAAAATTTTGGGTTTGAAGAATTAGAGTTATGGAAGAAAGCCCGGGAGTTTAAAATAGAAGTACGCAAAATTTCAAAATTGTTTCCGGCAGAAGAAAAATTCCTACTTACTGACCAGGTCATCCGTAGCTCCCGTTCAATCAATGCACTTATTTCAGAAGGACATGGCAGATTTACCTATCCGGATCAAATTCACTATTGCATTCAAGCGAGAGGCTCTCTGACTGAAACAATAAATCATCTGATTGATGCTTTCGATGAAGGGTACATTTCAGCAGAACAATTAAATGAGATGAAACAAAAAGGAAAAGAAGTAGAAAGATTATTAAATGGGTACCTGGCTTTTCTTCGAAAAAAAAGAGACGAGCCGAAGGCTAGTAAATAAAGTATATACAGTACCTTATTTACTATTTACTTTATATACCTTTCATACCTTATTTACCCACCACTATGTTCTACGAATTCAACGGATATAAACCAGTCATTCATGAATCTTCCTTCGTTCATCCGCAGGCAGCCGTTACCGGCAATGTGATTATTGGTAAAAATTGTTACATCGGTCCCGGCGCAGCATTGCGTGGTGATTGGGGGCAAATCATCCTGGAAGACGGATGCAATGTGCAGGAAAATTGCACCGTCCACATGTTTCCGGGTGTCACAGTATTATTAAAAGAAGGTTCTCATATTGGTCATGGTGCAATCATTCATGGTGCAACAATTGGAAAAAATTGTCTGGTCGGGATGAATTCAGTGGTAATGGATAATGTGCAACTCGGTGATGAAAGCATTGTTGGCGCATTGGCCTTTATTAAAGAAGGAGAAATAATACCTGCCCGGAGTGTAGTGGTGGGTAATCCCGGAAAAATTATTAAAGAGGTAACTGATGAAATGATAGCCTGGAAAACTGAAGGCACAAAGCTATATCAGCAGTTGCCTGCCGATTGTTTTAGCACCTTAATACCTTGTGAGCCACTAAGAACCATCCCTGGTGACCGGCCAGTACAGCCTGGCTCGTTCAAACCTTTTGGTAAATAGTTTTATACTCCGTTCATATAATTTTATTTCTGCTGTACGGGAAATGTCGTAATTTAATTTCTTATTATATCCCTATCAAACTTTAAAACCTTAGTGTATGAGAAAAAGTTTACCTCTTTTTTCCCTTTTTTCGGGAGCCGTTTTACTTACTACCCTTGTTAATGGTCAGCAAGCTGATCGCTTTACTTATGCTGTTACCGATGCACAGCAAGGCACCAACTGGAGTTTTTTAAGAAAGCTAAACCTGCAGACGGGTGAGTACAGCCAGGTACTGTTAAGTGGTGATGATGCCTCGTTACTTGCTTATGATGCCACTACTAAAAAACAATTTACAGCCCCGGTAAATGATGCCCGTTATGGCACTGCAGTTAATGCTGCTTTTGCAACGGGTGTAGCTGCCATGGCCTATGATAAAAAGAATAACCGCCTTTATTACACCCCCATGTTCATTGACCAGTTGCGTTACATTGATCTTAAAACAATGAAAGTGTTTTATGTAACCGACAAGGTTTTTACAGGTATGCCGCAAAAATCTTCTGACCAGGGCAATATCGTTACCCGTATGGTTATTGCTTCCGATGGTAATGGCTATGCTATGACCAATGACGGTATGCACCTGATTAAATTTACTACCAATAAAAAATTAACGATTACTGAACTCGGTGCATTGGTAGATGATCCCGCCAATAAAGGAGTATCTGTTCATAATTCCTGCAGCAGTTTTGGTGGCGATATGGTGGCGGATGATGATGGCAGCCTGTATGTATTTTCTGCCCGCAATCATGTATTTAAAGTAAATGTTGAAACTAAAATAGCTACCCATCTCGGTGTTATTTCCGGTTTGCCCAATGGATTTACCGTGAATGGTGCCGCTGTAAATGATAATAACCAGGTACTAGTGGGCAGTGCTATGGAAGCCAGTTCTTATTTTACCGTTGATTATAAATCACTGGCCGCAACACCTTATACAATTGCCGGCAAGGTTTGGCATAGTTCCGACCTGGCCAATGGTAATTTGCTTGTTTCTGGTAATAAAGCAAAATCCACTAACACAGAAGTACTCTCCGCTAAAATTCCTGTCAACAGTGGAGATAATAAAATCAATATTTATCCCAATCCGGTTACTAATAATCAGTTTGTTATTCAGTTTAACCAGTTAGATGCAGGTAATTACACGGTGCAGGTAACGGATGTAACGGGCCGCCAGGCAGTACAACAGGTGGTAAGCCTAAATGGAGAAAATCAATCACAGACAATTAAATTAAATCCATCTGCAGCAAGAGGAGTTTATCTTGTAAAAGTGACAGATCAAAACAGCAGGGCAGTCTTCAGTACAAAAGTTGTGGTGCAATAAAAAAAAGTAGTATTCAAAAAATTGAAAGAGGCTGTCTCAAAAGTC
>JANPMI010000201.1:0-9451 GCA_031422725.1 Chitinophagaceae bacterium
AATGTAATAGTGGATGTAACTCCGCCAATAAAAGTCACAACTTTTCCCTACGATACGATTGGTTATCCGATGGATCAGTTTCAACTTAACGCTACATCAATGGCTACCAATTTTACATGGACGCCAACAACAGGGTTAAGTAATCCTGCTATTTCCAATCCCGTTGTAACAGTAGGTAATATCGGCGATGATGTGGTGTACCAGGTAACGGCTACCACAGCGGCAGGTTGTAAAGGAGAGGGGTATGTCAGGTTAAGAGTATATACCGGTCCCGATATTTATGTACCTACTGCTTTTACACCAAATGGCGATGGAAAAAATGATAAGTTTTATCCTTTCCCGGTAGGAATAAAAGCTATTAATTATTTCCGGGTGTTTAACAGGTGGGGTCAAATGATATTTTCTTCTTCCAGGCTCAATGATGGGTGGGATGGCAGGTTGGGTGGCACTGAGCAGCCAACAGGAACCTATGTGTGGATGGCACAGGCCGTAACAAAAGATAACAAAGTGATTACGAAGAAGGGAACTGTGACATTGATACGTTAATAAGCAGGTTTTATTTGGGCATAAAAAATAATAATTGCCACCGGATTTAATTCGGTGGCTTTTTGTGAAGCCTTATTTTTGCCACCTCACTTCAACCCAAAGTGGTAATAAATAAATTATGGTAGATGTAATACTCGGCCTCCAGTGGGGCGATGAAGGGAAAGGAAAAATTGTTGATTTTTTTGCGAAGGATTATGACATCATAGCCCGTTTCCAGGGTGGCCCCAACGCCGGGCACACATTATATGTCAATGACAGGAAAGTAGTGTTGCACCAGATACCTTCCGGTGTTTTTCATGAAAAGGCTATCAACCTTATAGGAAATGGTGTGGTGCTTGATCCGATTACTTTAAAAAAAGAATGTGATACAGTCGCTTCTTTTGGTATTGATCTGAAGAAAAGTCTTTTTATCTCTGAAAGAACACATCTCATTCTTCCCACACACCGGGCATTGGATAAAGCTGCTGAATTATCCAAGGGCAATCAGAAGATCGGATCTACATTAAAAGGAATAGGGCCAACTTATATGGATAAAACGGGCCGCAACGGATTAAGGGTAGGCGATCTGCTTGATAAGAGTTTTACTACTTCTTACATCAAGCTCCGGTTAAAACACCAGCGTTTGCTGGACAATTATAATTTCCAGGAAGACATTACTGCCTGGGAAGAAGAATTTTTTGAAGCATTGGAATTTTTGAAAGAACTTAATATTGTCAATGGCGAATATTTTATAAATAATCATATAAAGGCAGGCAAGAAAGTATTGGCAGAAGGAGCACAGGGCAGTATGCTGGATATAGACTTTGGCACATTTCCCTATGTTACATCTTCCAGTACTATTTCTGCAGGTGTATGCAGTGGCCTCGGCCTTGCGCCTCAACAGATAAAAGATGTAATAGGAGTAACCAAAGCGTATTGCACCAGGGTGGGCGGTGGTCCTTTTCCTACAGAGCTGGATAATGAAACAGGAGAGGAACTGAGAAAATTGGGTAATGAGTTTGGTGCCACTACCGGGCGGCCACGCCGCTGCGGATGGATTGATCTGGTGGCTCTCAACTTTGCCTGTATGATAAACGGAGTAACGAAAATTGTAATGACCAAAGCCGATATACTCGATGCGTTTAAGGAATTAGAAGTTTGTACGGATTATAAATTAAACGGAAAGGAAAGCAGGGAAATACCATTCCAGATGGACAGGCAAAAGCCACAGCCACAGTATAAAAAATTTGCCGGATGGAATAGTGCCAGCAGTGCAGCGAAATCCTATGCCGGCTTGCCTGATACCATGAAAACCTATGTCAATTTTATTAATGATTACCTTGGTGTCCGGATTCATTATATATCGAACGGACCGGGCAGGGAACAAATTATTAAAGTAGAATAAAGTTGTTGCCAGTTGTTTTTTTTGAAACTATCCCAAAAAAACGGATTAAAAATTTGGCGGATTAAAAACTTCGCTGAAATTTTACATCAATAATCCTGTAAGACTATGCCAGTAAAACCAGACAAAGAAAAAAAGATCCCGGGGAAAACAAGTTCCGCATCCGAAAAGGAATCTGCCAGGAAACCTTCTCCTCCCCCTAAAAATGAGGAAGAGGATGATGATGATTTTGATGATGAGGAAGTAAAGCCTGCTAAGAAAGGGGTGAAACCAGCAGCATCGTCTAAAAAAGGAAAGGAAGATGATGATGATGCAGAAGAGAAACCTGATGAATGGGAAAAACCCGAAGAAGAAGAGGAGTGGGATCCTGATTTTGAAGAGTTTGATGTTCCTAAATCAACCGCCAAAAAAGGCATTGCAGGTAAAAAAGGGGCTGATGACGATGAGGACTTCAAAATTGATGATGAATTCAAAGACATGTTTAACGATAAGGACATGGATGATGATGAAGAGGACGATTATTAAAACCTTTGTCCGCCGGTTGGCGGAGAGTAAAAAATACATTGATTAAAACAACCTCAACTAACTGCACTTTTACTATCAGTGATTTTAAACAGATGAAAGAGAAAGTGTTGAACTGGACAAACCGGTTCAACACTTTTTGTTTTTTAGACAATCATCTGTACCAGACAGTACCGCATACAATGGAATGTTTGCTGGCAGCGGGGGTGAAGCGGCAACTGAAAGCCAATGCCGGAAGTGCATTAGAAAAATTGCAGCAATTTATTGCCGGTAGTACTGATCGTTCCGGTCCGGCTCCCTGGTTGTTCGGGCATTTAGGTTATGATTTAAAAAATGAAATAGAAAAACTTACCTCTGTTAATCCTGATAATATTGGTTTTCCGGATGTCTTCGTTTTCGAACCGGAAGTTATTCTCCGTCTTTCAGCCAATGAAATGATTATTGAGGCTGCTAATCCGGAAAAGGTCTTTCAAGAAGTATCTGCGGAAATACCAGATACCGTAAAAGTGCCATACATAAAGACTACAATAAAGATTCAAAATCGCCTCTCTAAAAAAGAATATGTTGCTGTCATCAACCAGTTAAAACAGCATATCCTCAGGGGTGATTGTTATGAAATAAATTTCTGCCAGGAATTTTTTGCGGAGAATGAAGCTATAGATCCCCTGGATGTTTATAAAAAACTCAGTGCTGTCTCTCCCAATCCCTTTTCTGCTTTATACAGAACGGAAGATCAGTGGTTAGTGTGTGCAAGCCCCGAACGATTTTTGAAAAAGCAGGGGAATAAAATTTTATCCCAGCCAATTAAGGGAACATCAAAAAGAGTAATCAATAATAAAGAACAGGATGACAAGAGTAAAGATGATTTGGGAAATAGCTCCAAAGACCGTTCAGAAAATGTGATGATAGTTGACCTGGTAAGAAATGACCTGGGTAAAATTTGTAAAGAGGGGACTGTTGAAGCAGAAGAGCTGTATGGTGTTTATTCTTTCCCGCAGGTACACCAGATGATTTCAACCATCAGCGGAGAATTAAAAGAAGACATTTCATTTACGGATATAATTAAAGCCACCTTCCCCATGGGTTCTATGACAGGAGCACCCAAAGTGAGGGTGATGGGGCTGATAGAAAAATATGAATATAGCAGGCGGGGAATTTTTTCCGGAGCACTGGGTTATATTTCTCCTGGTGGTGATTTTGACTTTAACGTGGTAATCAGAAGTATCATGTACAATGCTGAATCAAAATACATTTCCTTCCAGGCGGGTTCGGGAATAACTTTTTACAGTGAAGCAGAAAAAGAATGGGAAGAATGTATGCTGAAAGCGGAAGCGATGAAGAAAGTGCTGGAGCAGCATTAAATTTAAGCCGTCAGTGCTATTGTGTGCCGGAGCTAACCCCCTTTAAAAGTAAGTTTATACTCTCTTCCAGTATCTCGTATCTTTTTTCTACAAAAATATTCATTTTCTGTGTTGGTAACCTTAATTCATATTTACCATTAATAGCAATCTCATTATCAAAGCCGGGATTAAAACGGTTGAAAGTTGCCAAATCAATTTCCACATATTTAATAATTATGGAGGAATTGAAACGGCCGCTTATTTTATAAGCGGTTGAATTACTTATTTCATCTTCTTTAAGCGTTGAGTTTCCTTTAATCATCAGATCTTTCATTTCTTCTTTTGTAACAGTAGTAATGCCACCCTCCCCTTCAAAAATATAATGTGTGGCAATAAATTTTTTTACATGATTCATTGACTCGTTGGGAAGATAATATTGCAATGCCCAAAAATCTTTGCTGCCTCCACTTTTTTTAATAGCCTTGTTGACATTACCCGGTCCGCCATTATAGGCTGCGATTACTAAAAGCCAATCTTTGTATTTAGCATACAGGTCCGTCAGCAAGCTGGCTGCGGCATGGGTACTTTTATAATAATCTAACCTGTCGTCATGATGTTTGCTCATTTTCAAGCCATATTCCTTTGCAGCGGCCGGCATAAAAGCCCAGGGGCCTACGGCACCAGCCCATGAAATGGCATTATATTTTAATCCCGATTCTATTACAGCGAGGTATTTCATTTCCTTTGGAACGCCGTGTTGTGTCAGAATATCATCCATCATATCAAAATAGGGCTTGCCCCAATCTTTCATCGCCTGAAATCCCTTTCCGTTTTTAGCAATATAATTCTGAACGAAACCGATGGCCATTGGGTTTAGCCGGGCACCATTTGCTCCGTCTCCGGTGACAGCGGTTGTAAAGAGATTTTTAAAGTCCTGTTTGGGATCATTAAAAGGAGGAGTATTTAAACCGGGAGTATTCTTTTTAATAGTTGTATCCCCAACAATACTTTCGTTTGCAGCAACAGGTTGCTGGCCGCCTGCCTGTGCAGAAGCTAACAGCAGTAAAAAAATAATTCCTGGTAATATCGGCTTCGATTTATTCAATTTTTTTTAAAGACTTTAAAATGAAACTCCCCGAATCTGCCCAAAGTAACCAGGCTTTCGAAGGATCAGGGGACAGGCTTAAACAGCATAGTTGAAACCTGTAGCAAAGATACCTCATCAAACCGGTTTGCCATAACCTGGAGGCCAAAGGGCATGCCGTTACTATGTTTAAAAAGAGGAAGAGAGATAGCAGGAATGCCTGCTAAATTTGCCATTACGGTATATATATCAGCGAGGTACATGGAGATGGGATCGTCCATTTTTTCGCCGCTTTTAAAGGCTGTAACCGGTGAAACTGGAAGGAGAATAAAGTCAAAGCCGTTGAAAATCAGCTGTATTTTGTCTCTTAATAGGTTTCTCACTTTTTGGGCACGGGTAAAGTATGCATCATAATATCCGGCACTTAAAACAAAAGTGCCAAGCATAATTCTTCTCTTTACTTCTTTGCCAAAACCCTGGGAACGGGTTTGCTTATAAAACTCTGTTAAACCGATAGCTATCGGCTCAACTCCCCGGGTGGATGTACGGTAACCATATTTTACTCCGTCAAACCTTGACAGGTTGGAAGAAGCTTCAGCAGTGGTAAGTACATAATAAGCCGGAACGATGTAATCGAGTAACTCAAATTGAACCGGGTTTACCTCATGTCCTTCATTTTGTAATTGGATTATTCTTTTTTTTATTGCAGCAGAAATTTCCGGGTCAATGCCAGGATGATTTAAGGCTTCGTCGAAATATGCAAACCGGAATTTTTTATCAGATGAAAGAAGAGAAGAGTAAGCAGGTACTTCTTTTTGAGAAACAGTACTGTCATATTCATCAGCACCGGCCATCACTTCCAGCAATTTTGCTATATCACTGATATTTTTTCCAAAGATTCCGATCTGATCAAATGATGATGCATAGGCAATTAAACCATAACGGGAAACTCTGCCATAAGTTGGTTTCAATCCAATGATGCCGCAAAAATCTGCCGGCTGACGAACGGAACCTCCGGTATCACTTCCCAATGAGACCATGCAAAGACCTGCCTGTACTGCTACTGCTGACCCTCCTGAAGATCCACCGGGAACTTTTGTTTCATCCAATGCATTTAATACTTTACCATACGCAGAATTTTCGTTGGTAGAGCCCATGGCAAATTCATCACAATTAAGATTGCCAATAATGATGGCTTCTTCGGCCAGTAATCTTTCCACGGAGGTGGCAGAATAAAGGGAGGTGAAGTTTTTGAGAATATTGGAGGAAGCAGCGATGTTGTGATCTTTATAGCAGATAACATCTTTCAGCCCGATAACAACGCCATGTAGTTTGCCTGAAATGTTGCCACTTTTTCTCTTCTTATCAAGTTGCTTTGCCTTTTGTATGGATTCATCTTCATAAACTTCTATAAAAGCATTGAGGTGCCGGGTGGCATGAATACGCTGCAGGTAATGCTCAACTGCCTGTAAGCAGGTTACATTTCCTTCCTGTAATTGGGCATGATATTGCTCAATGGAAGAGAACTCAAACAAACGGGATAGCTTTAGTGTAAGAAAATTCGTTGGGAGATTACTCTTTTACAGAGTTTTTTACATCGTTGGCACTCTCCTCAATTTCTTTCTTCACATTTGTTTTGGCATCATTAAACTCACGGACACCTTTGCCGAGTCCACGCATCAGTTCGGGTATTTTGCGGCCTCCGAATAACAGCAATACGATAACAAGGATAATGATGATCTCGTTGGTGCCCAGCATACCCAGTAATACAGGTTGTATCATAATCATGAAAATTAGAAGCCAAAGATACTAAGTACTTAAAAATAAAGGAATAAATAGTTGCAAATACCCTTAAACAATAAAAAGCTCCCCAGGACCTGGGGAGCTTTTTAAATTATATATAAAAAATTTACTTCGGTGTAACTGTTTCAACAGCCTGTCTTTTTTCACGGATTCTTGCACTTTTACCGCTGCGGCTACGCTGGTAGAACAATTTGGCACGGCGTACATTACCAGTTTTATTCACTGCTACGGATTCAACGTTTGGAGAAAAGAACGGGAAAACTCTTTCTACACCTACTCCGTCAGATATTTTACGAACAGTAAAACTGGCGGTAGCACCATTTCCTTGTTTCTTAATGACATCACCTTTGAAAGACTGAATTCTTTCCTTGTTTCCTTCAATGATTTTGTAGTTCACCGTAATGTTATCACCGGCTTTGAATTTCGGAAATTCTTTTTTGCCGGTCAGCTGCTCATGTACATATGCTATGGCGTTCATAATCCTTATTTTTAGGGACGGCAAAGGTAGGGGGTTTTGGGTTAAATAGTTAATTGCTTAATCAGGCAAATCAGAGTTTTTCTTCTTTGAAGCCTAATTTCCTAATTCCCAATCCCCAATTAACCATTATCTCGCCACATTGACTGCCCTTTTCTCTCTTATCACTGTCACTTTTATCTGGCCGGGGAATGTCATTTCGGTCTGTATTTTCTGGGCTATTTCGAAAGATAATTTATCTGATTCCTGGTCAGTTACTTTGTCGGCTTCTACAATTACCCGAAGTTCACGGCCCGCCTGAATTGCATAAGCTTTTTCTACGCCGGGGTAGGCCATAGCCAGATTTTCAAGGTCTTTGATACGCTGCAGGTATTGCTGCATAATTTCCCTTCGGGCACCCGGTCTGGCACCGCTGATCGCATCACAGGCCTGAACAATGGGTGAAATTACATACTGCATTTCCATCTCGTCGTGATGGGCACCAATAGCATTTACCACCGCAGCATTTTCTCCATATTTCTCGGCTATTTTAGCTCCCAGCAGGGCATGACTTAATTCACTTTCCTCATCCGGTACTTTACCAATATCATGCAGCAAACCGGCTCTTTTGGCCAGCTTTGCATTCAATCCTAATTCGGCAGCCATGGTGGCGCAAAGGTTGGCTGTCTCCCGGCTGTGCATCAGCAGGTTTTGACCATAGGAAGAACGAAATCTCATCCTTCCTACCATTCTCACTAATTCTTTATGCAGGCCATGAATACCCATCTCAATCACTGTTCTCTCCCCAATTTCCATTACCTGTTCTTCAATCTGTTTTTTTGTTTTTTCTACAACTTCTTCAATCCTTGCAGGGTGTATGCGTCCATCCGCCACTAATCGCTGCAAACTTAAACGGGCAATTTCCCGGCGCAGCGGATCAAATGAAGAAAGAAGAATTGCTTCGGGGGTATCATCCACAATCAGGTCAACACCGGTGGCAGCTTCTAAAGCCCGGATATTGCGGCCTTCACGACCAATGATCTGGCCTTTTATTTCATCACTTTCCAAATTGAAGACGGTGATGGTATTTTCAATTGCCTGTTCGGCAGCTGTTCGCTGTATGGTTTGAATGATTATTTTTCTTGCTTCTTTGTTGGCCTTTTGTTTGGCGTCATCAATTATTTCCTGCTGTATGCCAATGCCCTGTGTATGAGCTTCACTCCGCATTCCTTCTATCAGCTGGTTTTTTGCTTCTTCAGCAGAAAGGCCGGCTATTTTTTCCAGGCGGCGGTTATGCTCTTCAGTATGTTTGTCTAATTCAGCTTTTTTGATGTTCACCAGCTCTATCTGGCGGTTCAGGTTGTCTTTGATGACATCGTTGTCTTTAATCTGTTTATCCAGGCTGACTTCCTTCTGAGTGACGGATTGTTCCTTTTGACGGGCACGGTTCTCACTGTCATTTATTTTTTTATTTTTTTCAAATATCTCCTTGTCATGCGCAGCTTTCATTTGCACAAAACGTTCCTTGGCATCCACCTCTTTTTCCTTGCGGATGGTTTCAGCTCTCAACTCAGCTTCTCTGAGAATGGTTTGCGATTGTAATTCAGCTTCTTCTAATTTTCTGTTGGTGTTTTTGGCAAAGACTAATTTACCCACTATGAGGCCGGCTATGAGGGCGGCAGCACCAATGATGATGTATAATATATTCGGGTCCATGAATGATTTTGTTTAAATGTGGCACAATGCAATAGTTTAATAAAAACTTCATATTAAAGAAGTTTATGTAATGAGCGAAGATACAAAACGGGAGGTAATACCGGTAGTCTTCTGAGAAATTGCTTACAATACTTTTTTTAACGGGTATTTTACCTGCTTTGTGTTTTAAACTACCCTGCACCACGGATTAGCATTATGAAAAACAGTGCTATTTTAGTTTCTTTTTATTCACCTCGGTTCATTTTAAAAAGGCTGGAATGGGTAGAATTGCTTTTCTTGTTTTAGTAATTGTCTATGTTGGGGTTCAAAACGGGTTTGCTCAAACTCACAAAGAGCTTGAGCAGCAAATGCTGGAGTTATTCCAGCAGGGAAAATTTTCAGAAGCTATTCCTTATGCCATTAAGGCAAAAGAGGCTGCTAAAAAAGAGTATGGAGACACAGCCACTACCTACCGGCTTAGCCTGACCAATCTTGCTTTTATTTACGAAAAGATTGAAAATTACACAGCTACTGAGCCGCTGTATTCGGAAGTAATCAGCATTTGGGAAAAAACCGTTGGTGAAAATCATCCTGGTTATGCAGTAGCGTTGAATGATCTGGGCAAC
>JANPMI010000202.1:0-10517 GCA_031422725.1 Chitinophagaceae bacterium
TCAGAAAATTTAATGGCATTGCTGATGAGGTTAATCAAAATGTTGCGAAATAATTTTTTGTCCGTAAAAGCATCGCAATCGCCGGCACAGTCAATAATAAATTGCTGTCCCTTCTTTGAAATGGCTTTCGTTTCTACAACCGTATCTGCCAGTATATCGTTCAGATTCACTCTTTCTGATTTTGTATCCACCCTGCCTTCATTCAGTTTTCCCAGGGAAAGGAAATCTTCTAAAATATCATTGAGGTTGTTTACAGAATTCTTTATCCGCTGTATATGTTTATCCCTTTTCTCCTGGTCTTCTGCCGTCGTATATTTCGAAAGTAACGATGCAGAAGACAACACCGTGGTAAGTGGTGTACGAATTTCATGCGAAGCCATAGATACAAAACGGCTTTTTATCTCATTCACTTGTCTTTCTTTATCTAATGCCTCATTCAGTTCTTCCTGGGATTGCTCCAGCTTTTGCAATGCTTCTTTTAAAATCAATGTCCGTTCTTCCACCTTTATTTCCAAATCAGCATTTAGCTGTCGTATCTTATCCGTAATTTTCTCCAGCTCTGCTTTTTGTTTTAGCATACTGTTTTCAATCTGTTTTCGCTGTGTTATATCCACGATAAATGCGATAACGAATAATTCTCCGTCCCGGCTATAGTGACTTAAACTGACTTCAACCGGGATATCAGTGCCATCTTTTTTTCTTCCGTTCAGGTCACGGCCCTGCCCCATCACCCGGTTAGAAGGTTTTTTGTGAAATCCTTCCCGCAACTGGTGATGATGGGGTTTATATTTATCGGGTATCAGTATTTCAATGAGCTGGCCGTTTAACTCATCTCTTCTATAACCAAACACCCTCTCTACAGCGGGGTTCACCATTATAATATTACCAACACCATTTGTAAGAATAATCCCTTCCGTTGCATTTTCAAACAATGATGTCATGTGAGCCTGGTCGAGCATATTACTAAGACAGTTTAATAATTTAAACTAAAGTAAATATAGTGCAGGTCATTAAATAATCATAAGGAAACAGAATATCATACTGAGTTATTTTCAAACATCACTAATTATCTGGTATACATTTCTACCCTCCGATACTTACGCCAATCAGCCTTCCGATAAAAAAAGTAATGGCTGCTGCACCCAGCCCGAACAATACCTGGCGGAAACCAGAAAACCAGACACTTCTTCCTGTAAAGAGTGTGATAGCTGCGCCGATAAGAAAAAGACCAACCGTACTAAGCGACAGGCTCCATATAATTGTTGTAAAATTACTGCCTGTAAAAAAAGGAATCACGGGGATGATAGCCCCCATCGCAAAGAGTACGAAAGATGCAATAGCAGCCGTCCATGCAGAACCTTTTAATTCTTCTCCGTTAATACCCAATTCTTCTTTGGTTAAAACTTTATGTGCTTCGACAGGGTTGCTCATTATTTTTTCAGCCATTAGCTTTGCCTGCTCTTCAGGTATGCCTTTAGCAATATAGATGAGTTGTAATTCTTTTATTTCTGTTTCCGGGTTGGTTTCTATTTCTTCCATCTCTAATGCCATCTGTCTTTCATACAATTCCTGCGAACTTTTTACAGAAATCCATTCGCCCAATGCCATAGATAATGCACCGGCCAATAATCCTGCAAGGCCTGCCAATAATACTCCCTGCTCCCCATTGGTGGCCCCGGCCACACCCATTACCAGGCTCATGTTAGAAACTAATCCATCATTGGCCCCAAGTACGGCAGCCCTTAGTGCATTGCCTCCAACTGACTTATGTCTGCGGCCTTCCAGCTTCGATAATTTTTCTCCGGATATTTTACTTTGTGTACTGATTAAATTTTCTAAAATCTTTACATGATTGTTTTCATTACCGCTTAAAGCAATGCTTTGCTTTTCTTTTGATGAAGATTCAGTAAAGGCCAATGTTTTTTCAGTTACCATTAATGAATTAAGCACATATTCATAACCAAATACCTTTCCTATCCTGTTTA
Source organism: Chitinophagaceae bacterium (assembly GCA_031422725.1). Taxonomy (GTDB): domain Bacteria; phylum Bacteroidota; class Bacteroidia; order Chitinophagales; family Chitinophagaceae; genus JJ008. The sequence goes on from JANPMI010000202.1 coordinate 1,986, forward strand.
ATGTTCTGGCCCGCCAGGATGGATCAGGTAATTGAATAGTGATTCCTTTTTTTTGTTGATGCTTTAGCATGGAACTGGCATGTTCCATTTCGATTTCTGCCATTTGCCGGTACAGCCTGGAGATGGCTGCATCATCTTCCGCATCTGCTAATTTGTTATACAAGTATGAGGCATCAACTTCTGTTTGCAGACTGGCAGATGGGTCTATCTTTTTCATTTGCTAAAATAAATCAAACCGTTGCAACTGTCTCCATTTTAAAAATGGCCGGTTTTGCCCCTTGCAAATATTTTTTTATTGCCGCAAACATTCCGAAAATTTTATCTTTTGTCACCTCATCATAGTCAGTAAGCATTGCTTTTTTTGCTTTCGGGTCTTTTGCCAGCCTGGCTCCCATTTTCAGCATAAACCTATCCATCCATGACAATTTTTTCATAATCATTCTGCCGGGGAGAAAATAAAACTCAAACTTATTTCGTAACTCTTCCGGGATACTCGTTTGGTTATAAGTCTGCCGCTTCTCTTTTTCTTCAGGTGGGGTGGCTGCCACCTGAAAAAAGAATACTTTCTTATCACTTATAAAAGAAATATTATTCTTCAACCACTTGTGGATTTGCAATTTGCCAATATAAACACTGCTCCCCATCAGCAAATAATCAAACTTCTTTAATTGATTGCCGTTAATATTATCTGCCATTACAACAGGTAAGCTCAACACCTCGCCCAGCCATTCGGCATATTGCTTCGTAGCTCCGTATTTTCCTTTGTAAATAACAATTCCTTTCATAGTACTGATTTTAATTTGTTTTCTTAACCCGGCAGGTGTTGATGCCGAATAAAGAATATAACGGACAGGAGCCTACCAGGCTTGTCAGCAGAAAAATTGCACCAACACCCAATAATACATAAGCAAGTATTCCGGTAATAGAATTGTTAATAAAAAGTACGGCTATTACTGCTGAAACCAGCACCCGGATGATGCGGTCTGTATTGCCCATGTTATTTTTCATAATCATATAATTGTTATTCAAATCTATCAAACAATAAACAGGCTGGGCCTGATGCTAATCAGCATGGCGAATGACTTTTGAAACACTATTGGCATTCTTTTGGAGTATATTATAATCAGTAATAATACTGACCATAGTCAGGTGATTACATAAACACGGAATCTACCTTCACATTTGAAATCAAAAATCATGAAAACAATAATTGTTCCAACCGATTTTTCACCTGTATCACTCAATGCCGTAAATTTTGCTGTTGCTATGGCGGTGGCTATTGAGGCAAAAATATTGCTCTTCCATGTGTACAATATCCCGGTTTCGTATTCAGATGTTCCGATTGCACTGGTTTCAGTTGAAGAAATGAAAAAAAGCAGTGAGGCACAACTGGAAGATTTAAAAAATAAAGTCGTTCATATAACATCAGGTAAAATAAAAATAGATGCCGAAGCGATATTGGGCAACACGGTTGATGAGCTGGAGGAATTATGCAAAAAGGTTCAGCCATTTGCTGTAGTAATGGGGGCAAAAGGAAAAACCGGTATTGAAAAAATAGTGTTTGGCAGTACTACGTTAACTGCTATCCGGCACCTTACCTGGCCAGTGATTTGTGTGCCCCCGGGCAAAGAATATGGAAAGGGCATTAAGAAAATTGGCTTCGCCTGTGATTTTAAACAAGTGGCGGAAAATACTCCGTTTCAATTCATCAAACAAATTGTAAAAGAGTTTGGTGCAGAACTGCATGTATTGAATGTGGACTATAAAGAAAAACATTTCCGTCCAGAAACACCGGAAGAATCTTTGCTGCTGCACAACTTACTCAAAGATGTAAAACCACAATATCATTTTATAAATAATGCAGATACTGAAGACGGCATTAACGAGTTTGCCGAAACAAATAACCTGGACCTGGTAATTGCCATACCTAAGAAACACAAACTGCTGGAAGGAATTTTCAAACCAAGCAGTACCCGTCAGTTGATATTCCAATCACATATTCCTGTGATGTGTGTACATGAATAAAATCTCAGGTTTTGAGTAATTTGTTGCAGTTGAGTTGTCTGCCGCTATGCGTTCAATAACTCTTTTTCAATTGCCGTAGCACGGGGAAACAGCACCGATTGCTCCAGGTACAGATGCTGCATCAGATCATTATCTAATTCCCTCAACTTTGCAATTACAACTTTATGACTGATGCAAACATTCTCAGGGGTAGTGTATTGATTGGTTAGCTTCCTGATAGATAAAATAATATTGGTAACTATTTCATGCCCTTTAAACATGGTTTCTTCCACCGGCTTGCGCAAGGTGCGTACCAGTAAAGCGGCATAAGATTCTTTATGCCTGTGTGCATGGGCAATTTGCCGGATGTAAGGAAACAGCACTTCTTCCTCCCGTTCCATAGAAGATAGCAATTGCTGTATCAGCAAATCAAATTGCTTTTCCAGCTCTTCCAGGTAAGGAAATTTTTTTGTATGCTCCTGTGCAAACTCTTTCAGTAACTGTTGTGTTTCCGGCAATGATTTTTTTAAATACCGGTGATGAATATTGATTAGATAGTTTATCAGGAAATCAATATCCCAATCTGCAAAATCAAGCTGGGTGGATACATGAATAGTCCGGGTGGCAGCTTCCAGTTCTGCATGCAACCTGTCAGCATCAACAGCATTCATCTCACAAGCCATTTCCATTGGCCATTTGCCACCACAGCAATAACCGATTCCATGCTTGCGAAAAACTTCGGCGGTACGGTAATCCTGCGCCACGATATCTGACACTAATGATTTGCGGCTTATTTCAAATGGTTTTAAAAACATAAATGTTATTCTAATCAACAAATTAAACAAGACCTGCAATCAAAAAGGATGATTTTAGTCAGTTCAGCTATTGATAATCAAATAGCCGCAATACTCCGGATAAAATCAGGCTGCTCTTTTCTTAATAAATCACCAATGGTAGTAGAAGCCAGCAGCGTTTGCCATTTCTTTTTTAATGGCTCGAACTTATGATGTAAGGGACAAGGGTTCCTAGTATTACAAGTGCGGGATTTTAAGACACAGGAATCAAACTGCTCCATCTCCCCGGTTAATTCTGCCAGTTTTAGTAAACTGGTATGGAGAGTTGTTTCATTGATACTAAATCCACCATGGTGCCCTTTTACAGAATTGAGAATACCTTCTTTTGCCAGCCGTTTCATCACTTTTCCCAAAAAATACCGTGGCACCGTCAATGTTTCCGCAATTTTATCCAATTGGATTTTACCATTGTTATTACTTGCCGATGCAACATATAATACACCCTGCAATGCATAACCAAACGATTTAGACAATATCATCCCAACAAAAATAGCGGGAGTCCCTTCCCGGAGAGGCTGATTAATATCAGTTCTTACTTTGATGCTCATCATAATCAGCAACTATTTACGGGAATATTTTTGTGTCATTAAAGACATGAATGTCTTTTGATCAGTTGGCTGCATTATTGCAGCTTACATACTGATGACAATTTGTCTTTCTTAAATCAAAACAAATAACATGAAAATCTTCCAACTATTTATCGCTGCTTTTATTACAACAACTGCCATTTTATCCTCCTGTGGCAATGAAGGAGAAGAAAAGAGTGAGAACAAAGTAACTGAACAGGAAGAAATAAAGGACCAACCGGAAAACCATGGCACAGAAGTAAAATCGGGTGATGTTACCCTTACTACTCCACTTAACGCACAATGGGTAAATTCGGGGAAAAGTATCTACGAATTGAAATGTCAGTCCTGCCATAAGTTAACGTACGAAAGATTAGTAGGTCCGGGCTGGAAAGGAGTAACACAAAAAAGAGAACCACATTGGATAATGAATATGATAACTAACGTAGAAATGATGCTGGAAACAGACCCGGAAGCACAAAAGTTATTAGAGCAATGTCTGGTCCGTATGCCTAATCAGAATATAACTAAAGATGATTCCCGTCAGATACTTGAATTTATGCGTTCTAATGACGGGGTTAAATAAATGATAAGCAACCATTCTTTTCTTTCATTTAAATAAATAACATTATGAAATTTCATTACTTCAAAACCCATGCGGTTTTGATACTGACATCGGTTTGCCTTTTATCCATGCAAAGTTGTAAACCAAAAACCGCCCAATCTGCTGCAGGTGGTGATGCTGCAAAATCATTTGTAGCACCTGGTAAATATGATGAGTTCTATAATATAGTGTCCGGCGGCTTCAATGGGCAGGTTGCTGTTTACGGCATACCTTCAGGCCGTTTGTTTCGCATTATACCGGTCTTTTCCCAATCACCTGAAAGCGGTTATGGTTTTAGTGAAGAAACAAAACCTATGCTCAACACTTCGCATGGTTTTGTACCCTGGGATGATCAGCATCACATAGCCCTTTCACAAACCAAAGGTGAACATGATGGCCGCTGGGCATTTGCCAATGGTAATAATACACCGCGGCTGGCACGGATAGACCTTACAACATTCCGTACTTCAGAAATATTAGAGATACCCAACAGCGCCGGTAACCATGCTTCACCGTTTATCACAGAAAACTCTGAATACATTGTAGCCGCTACCCGTTTTAGTGTGCCGCTGGATGATCAGAACGGCGATGTTCCCATCAACACATACAAACAGAATTTCAAAGGCTCTATCAGTTTTGTATCTGTTAATCCGGCATCCGGCGAAATGAATATTGCTTTCCAGATCCGTACCCCGGGAGTCAATTTTGACCTTTCCCGTGCCGGTAAAGGCAAATCACATGGCTGGTTCTTTTTCAGTTGTTATAATTCTGAAAAAGCCAATACACTTTTAGAAGTAAACGCATCTGCTAAGGATAAAGATTTTGTGATGGCAGTAAACTGGAAAAAAGCAGAAGAATATTTAAAAGCCGGCAAAGCAAAAAAGCAAGCAGTTAAATATGCTCATAATGTGTATGATGAAAATACACATACTGCTACTTCTACTATTAAAACAGAAGTGCTGGTATTGGACCCTGCTGATTGTCCGGAGATGCTGTACCTGATACCTTGCCCCAAATCACCACACGGAACCGATGTGGATCCTACCGGTGAATACATTGTGGCTTCGGGTAAATTAGCTGCAAGCATTCCTGTGTTCTCCTTTACCAAAATTCAAAAAGCGATTGCTGATAAAGCTTTTGATGGCGAGTATGATGGCATTCCGGTAATTAAATACGAAGCTGCTTTGCATGGAGCAGTAGCCAAACCGGGGCTGGGGCCATTACATACAGAATTTGATGAAAAAGGAAATGGATACACCTCTATGTTTGTTTCTTCGGAAATAGTGAAATGGAGATTGAGTGATTTGAAAGTGCTTGACCGGGTGCCTACTTATTATTCTATCGGGCATTTATCAATACCCGGCGGGCCAACAGCGAAGCCTCATGGAAAGTATATGATTGCTTATAACAAAATTACTAAAGACCGTTATCTGCCAACAGGGCCCGAGTTGACACAAAGTGCCCAGCTATTCGATATCAGCGGAGAAAAAATGAAATTGCTCCTTGACTTTCCTACAACAGGTGAGCCGCACTATGCTGAAGCAATACCAGCAAGTATGCTAATGTCCAAACAAAGAAAAATTTACAAGATTGAAGAAAATACACACCCATATGTTTCCAAGGGTGAAGGTCAGGCTAAAGTAGAACGTAAAGGAAACCAGGTGCATGTTTGGATGACAGCGATCCGATCTCACCTGACACCAGATAATATTGAAGGGGTAAAAGTAGGTGATGAAGTGTATTTCCATCTTACCAATCTTGAGCAGGATTGGGATGTACCGCATGGTTTTGCTATAAAAGGTGCAAATAATGCTGAGATACTCGTCATGCCAGGAGAAACACAAACCCTTAAGTGGGTTGCAGACAGAGCTGGTATTTTCCCATTTTATTGTACTGACTTTTGTTCTGCCCTGCACCAGGAAATGCAAGGTTATTTAAGAGTGTCACCCGCAGGAAGCAATGTTCCTCTTTTATTCAGCACCGGTACTAATAAACCAGCAGTAACAACTCCGGGTACGGCCGCTACAGATACTATCAAAAATAAATAAGACAGTGGGCAGATGCTTCAGCACTCTGCCCTTTTTTTAACCCGCAAAAAACTGCTTATGAAATGAGCCATAATAATTATTATCATCAAAAAGGGATGATTATTAGTGGCGAATTCCAGGTAGTTAATGTCAATAAAAAATAAACACATGAAAAAGATAATAAATATTTTATTTGTGTTTTCAACTATCCTTATTGTTTCCTGCAAGGAAACTAATACTAAATCAGATGAAGCAGCGGCAACATCTGAAACCGTGGTTGATGGTGGCGGACAAGCGTCGGTGCAGGATGATGTATCAGCAAAGGATGTTGTAAAAATAGCAGCAGGCTCCAAAGACCATACAACATTGGTAGCCGCTATAAAACAGGCCGAATTAGTAAATGCCCTTTCTAATGCAGGCCCATTTACAGTTTTTGCACCCACCAATGCTGCCTTTGACAAGGTTCCCAAAGAAACATTGGAAAACCTGATGAAAGATGAAAACAAAGAACAGCTACAGGATATTTTGCAATACCATGTGTATGTTGGAACCTTGAAAACAGAGATGATGGAAGATGGACAAACTTTAAACCAGGTAAATGGGGCCAATATCACCATCACTAAAAAAGATGGAAAGATTATTGTGAATAATTCTGCAACGGTTATTGCTTCTATACCGGCGGCCAACGGTATCATTCATGTTATAGATGGTGTTTTACTGCCTCCGCCAAAGTAAAAAACTGCTTGGGAGTTCGATATGTAAATACACTTCCGGGGGGACTCAGGGTTTCCGGAAGTTTTTTAAAAGAATATTACTATTATGAAGAGAATGGGCAATCTATCAAGGGTCATTATCGCAATCGGTTCATTGGCCATGTGTATTATGTTCTTTGTACCCGCCTGGTCTATTTACCTGATAGCCCCGCAATATCCTGAAGGATTGTCCATGCAAATCTGGTTAAATAAAATTACCGGCCAGGTAGAAATAATCAATGGTCTCAATCACTATATTGGCATGAAGCATATTGATGGTCATATGTTCCCTGAATTTACCTTTCTTGTTTATATTTTAGGGTTCTTTGTGCTGTTTGGCCTGGTCGTTGCCATCACCGGCAGTCGTAAATTATTATTCATCTATCTTATTCTTTCTGTAGTTGGTGGTGCAGCTGCCTTAGTGGATTTTTATATGTGGGGCTATGATTACGGACATAACCTCGACCCTGCCGCTGCCATCCAGGTTCCGGGCTTGTCTTATCAGCCACCTCTTATCGGGCATAAAAAACTGCTGAACTTCGATGCTTATTCCTATCCCGATACCGGCGGCTGGGTGATAGTGGCTGTAACCGGACTCTTTTTTATTATTTGGTTTCTTGAATGGCGCAAATACAAAAAACGAACACCTATGATCAAATACAACAAAACAGCTTCCCTCGCCATTGCCAGTATCCTTATTCTCTTTATAGCAGGGTGTAAGCCAAAAGCTGAAAAAATTGCTTTTGGAAAAGATCAATGTGCGGAATGTAAGATGACGATTATGGATTCTAAGTTTGGGGGTGAGATCGTAACTAAAAAAGGTAAAGTATATAAGTTTGATGATGCACATTGCGTGGCTATTTTTTTAGAACGCCGTGGTGTGGAACTAAATAATATTCATCAAACTTTATTTCTGGATTATAATGACGGTGAATTTGTGAAAGTAAGAGCAGCAGAATTTGTTGTAAGCAGCCAGTTAAAAAGCCCGATGGGAGGCAATGCTGCTGCATTTAAAAATGCCGGAGAAGCCAAAAAAAAATCTGCTGAAATAGAGGGAAGTAAAGTAACCAATTGGGCGACACTTTATAATATCCTGATCAAGTGAAAAACATACTGACCATAATACTGCTTTTTACAATAAGTAACACTTTCGCCAAAACAATTATAGTAGGGAAAAATGAAACTATCAGCACTTTAAGGCAGGGAATCAAAGCAGCAAAGGACGGCGATACTGTTTTGCTGAACAAAGGGATTTACAAAGAAGGTAATATAATAATTAATAAGGCAATCTATTTAATTGGAATTGATGAACCGGTGCTGGATGGTGATGGTAAACATGAAATCCTTACTGTCACGGGGAAAAATACAGTGGTTAAAGGCATCCATTTTGCTAACCCCGGTTATTCCTCCATGAACGATTATGCAGCGATAAAAATAATTGATGCCACCAATATTATTATTGAGAACAATATCGTCAGCAATGCTTCTTTTGCTATTCATATAGCCAATTCCACCCACTCAACTATCCGGAATAATACTATTAAAGGCACCTATAAGTCGGAACATTTATCGGGTAACGGCATACACTTATGGAAATGCGGGAACATGACCATTGAGAATAATTCAATCCAGGGTCACCGGGATGGCATTTACTTTGAATTTGTTACAGAATCTCTTATCCGCAACAACCTGAGTGAAAAAAATATCCGGTATGGTCTGCATTTT